>CALGIH010000322.1 GCA_937916035.1 uncultured Lacinutrix sp. | reverse complement strand
GGGTTTACAAACTCCATAAAATCTTTATTTGGATAACTGTCTGGTGCTTCGTCTATAAACAGTCTGTCATATTCCCTAACTTCAGCGTTAATTGCGTGTTTTATAGAAACCCAATGCAGCGTTCCTTTGATTTTTTTACTCGTGTCTTCAGAATACGTACAGTGAATTTCTGTAATATTTCCA
This sequence comes from uncultured Lacinutrix sp., assembly GCA_937916035.1. Lineage (GTDB taxonomy): Bacteria > Bacteroidota > Bacteroidia > Flavobacteriales > Flavobacteriaceae > CAJQLB01. Next base: position 3,487 of record CALGIH010000322.1, on the reverse strand, counting down.
TTAGCGTCTTTTAATATATTTTTAGCTTTAATAATGTAAGCGTTTTTCAATCGAACTTCACCACCAAGAGTTAATCTAAAAAATTTGCTTCCTGCATTTTCTTTAAAATCTTCTTTTTCAATATAAATTTCTCTTGAAAAAGGCACTTTTCGGTTTCCTGCTTTTTCATCTTCAGGATTGTTTTCTGCATCCAACCATTCTTCTTTATCTTCTGGATAATTTGTGATAACAACTTTGATAGGATTTAAAATAGCCATTACTCGAGGTGCTATTTTATTTAAATCCTCTCGAATACAAAATTCTAAAAGTGATACATCTATAACGTTTTCACGTTTAGAAACACCTACTTTTTCTATAAATTTTCTAATAGAATTTGGTGTATAACCTCTTCGTTTCAAGCCAGAAATAGTTGGCATTCGCGGATCATTCCAACCAGAAACCACACCTTCTTCAACTAATTTAAGCAGCTTTCGCTTACTCATGATGGTGTAACTAAGGTTTAATCGAGCAAACTCGCGTTGTTTGGGAATTAATGGGTATTCTTTTGAACTAAATGGATATACTTGTTCTTTAAACCAGTCATATAATTTTCTGTGAGGTTTAAATTCTAAAGAACATAACGAATGTGAAATCTGCTCGATATAATCACTTTCGCCATGTGTCCAATCGTACATTGGATAAATACACCAATCGTTACCAGTTCTATGATGATGCGCATGCATGACACGATACATTATTGGATCTCGCATTAACATGTTAGGATCTTCCATGTCAATTTTTGCACGAAGCACATGAGTTCCTGCTGGAAAGTCGCCATTTTTCATACGAGTAAACAAATCTAGATTATCCTCTACGCTTCTATTTCTAAAAGGACCGTTGGTTCCTACTTGAGTAGGTGTTCCTTTTTGTTCAGCCATTGCTTCACTGGATTGTGAATCAATATAGGCCTTCCCGTCTTTAATCATTTGAACAGCCCAATCGTATAGCTGTTGAAAATAATCTGAAGAGTAAAGCTCATTCTCCCATTTGTAACCCAACCAAGTAATGTCTCGCTTAATGGCATCAACATATTCTTGTTCTTCTTTGGTTGGATTGGTGTCGTCAAAACGAAGGTTTACTGGAGCATCATATTTTTCGCCCAAACCAAAGCTAATACCAATGGCTTTTGTGTGACCAATATGCAAATAGCCATTTGGTTCTGGTGGAAAACGAAAACGTAAATGGTTTTTAGGCATTCCGTTTTTTAAATCCTCTTCTATAATATGCTCAATAAAATTGAGTGCTTTTGCTTCTTCAGACATCTTTAAAAATAAAAGGCAAAGTTATTAAATATTATATCAAAAGTACATCTAAAATTAATTCAGTGAATAATTGATAATTGAGTTATATATTTACTGAAAATATTTTGTTTTGGGAATTATAAAAGTTGAAAATATAAGAGTTTTTGCGAATCATGGCTGTTTAACCGAAGAAACTAAAATTGGTAGTGATTATCGAGTAGATTTAAAAGTGAAGGCCGATTTACAAACATCTTCTAAAACCGATAAATTAAACGATACTGTTGATTATGTTTTTTTAAATCGTATTGTGAGAGAAGAAATGCAAAAACCTTCTCAACTACTTGAAAATGTGGCGAAACGTATATTATATCGTGTTTTTAGCGAAGATAAATTAATAAAAAAAGCAACGGTTTGGGTCTCTAAAATAAACCCTCCAATTGGTGGTGATGTTGAAATGGTAACGATTAAAATGACCGAAAAACGAAAAAAGTAAGTGTTAATAGTGTAAAAACTTTATTTTTTTTACATTTGCTGCCGAATAAGGCGTCTTGGCCGAGCGGCTAGGCAGAGGTCTGCAAAACCTTCTACAGCGGTTCGAATCCGCTAGACGCCTCTACAAAACCTTCAAGGAAACTTGGAGGTTTTTTTATGCTTAATTTTCTTAAGGACCATAATTTATACGGAGCAAAAATTTCTAAATCAGTTTTCCTAAAGCTTCGGGACGCTAGATATTTCAAAAACCTACAAGGAAACCTGAATATTTTTTATTCCCTAATCTCTTCTATTAAATTTTGTGGATTGAGCTGATCTTTAGGTAAAAACCCTTTAATTATAAGCACTAAACCACAGACAATTAAAATAATTCCAAGTAGTTTTTTTACTTTCAAAATACGCTTTGGAGTTAGTTTTCGTTTTAACTGTTTTGCTAATAATATTTTAAACAGGTCTGTAATGAAGTAAGCCGCAATCATGGTTCCAAAGAAAACAAAAAACCTATTTAAATCATTTTCTAAACTCGGTCCTGTGATGATAATAACACCTAACCAAATCACTAAAACGCCGATATTGATAAAGTTTAATAGAAATCCCTTAATAAATAATCCTAAATAGTTTTTTTTATCAAACACAAGTTCACTTGCTTCTTCTGTAGATTTTTTTGATTTTTTTAAAAATATAATCACTCCATAAACAGTAATTATCATACCTCCAAAAACAAATAGACCTGGCTGATTGCTTAGGTTTTCCAATAATTGAAAACTACTAAAATAGGCTAATACAATAAAAAAAATATCTGCAACAATGACGCCTAAATCAAATACAACAGCAGCTCTGAATCCTTTTGTAGCACTTGTTTCAAGAAGCACAAAAAAGACAGGACCAATCATAAAAGCTAAGAAAAAGCCTAAAGGAATTGCTGCTTGTATATCTTCTATCATTTTTGATGTAATAAAAATGCCGAATAAATATTCAGCATTTTGAAGTTGTAACAAATATAGTAAAAGAAGCTAAAATAAATTTAGTTCATGCGTTTAATTCTTCCGCCTAAAGCTGTGTTTTCTTTAACCTCCTTTGGGTTTCCGTAAATATAAACGTCACCTCCTGCTCTTATTTTTATATCTAAAAGTTCTACAGCATTCATGTAAGCCTCTCCACCTGCTCTAATAGCAACTTTTGCTTTTATAGATTCTAAATTTTCTGCTCTTAAAATACCTCCTGTACCAATAGTTACGTCTTGATTATCTGTTTTACCTTCTAACTCAATAATGCCACCTGTAACTGCTTTTGTCTTGGTTTCCTTGGTTTCTATATTTAAATTTATAAGACCTCCTTCTTGTGCTCTTAGCTCTATTTCAAATTGATTTATTTGTTCTTGAGAGCTTACAGAAGAGCCTTCGTTTACATCAACGATATCAACAGCTGTGTAATATAATTTTACATCTGTTTTATTACCATCGAAGCTTTCTTCTAAAATTAATCTAATCTTAAGTATGCCATCTTTATTAATAATCACAACTTCTGAAGCGTTCTTACCACTGATTTCTACTTTATTTTCTTTTGACTTAATCATTTCTACGTTGATTAAATCATAAACCTTCAATTCTGTAAATTCTCCAACAGTTTTTGAAATAGGTTTTTGAGCAGATATTGCTCCAGTTATTAAAATTGCTAATGCTATTAATGCGTTTTTCATGATGAAATAATTAATT
>CALGIH010000321.1 GCA_937916035.1 uncultured Lacinutrix sp. | reverse complement strand
AGAAAAGATTAAAGTACGCCAGCCATTGCAAAAAATCATGATTCCTATTAATAGTGAATCTCAAAAACAAGAAATTTTAGCAGTTGCTGATTTAATTAAATCTGAAGTAAATGTAAAAGAAATTGAGGTTTTGGAAGACGCTTCAGGTATCTTAGTTAAACAGATTAAACCAAATTTTAAAGTTTTAGGGCCACGTTTTGGCAAAGACATGAAAGCTGTTGCTCAAACGGTTAATAACTTTAGTGCTGATGATATTAATAATATCGAGCAAAACGGTATTTTAGACGTTGAAATTAATGGAAAAAGCATTACCTTAGAGAAGTCTGATGTTGAGATAACATCACAAGATATTGAAGGTTGGCTAGTGGCAAGTTCAGGTGCTCTAACAGTAGCTTTAGATGTAACTTTAACAGACGATTTAAGGAAAGAAGGTATTGCAAGAGAATTAGTAAATCGCATTCAAAATCTCCGTAAGGATTCTGGTTTTGAGTTAACAGATATAATTGCAGTACAATTTCAAAAAGACGAACAAATTATTAATGCAATAAATAAAAATTTAGACTATATAAAAGCCGAGACATTAACGGATGAATTGGAAATTTTAGATAGCTTAGATAATGGTATAGAAATTACCTTTGATGATGTAAACACCAAGTTATTTATTCAAAAAATTTAAAAAATGGCTATAGAACATACAGTAAGATATTCAGATAAAGATTTAGCAGAATTTAAAGTTCTTATTCAAGAGAAAATTAAAAAAGCACAGCACGATTTGGAGCTAATTAAAAGTGCCTATATGAATGATCATAATAATGGCACTGAAGATACTTCTCCTACGTTTAAGGCTTTTGATGAAGGTAGTGAAACCATGAGTAAAGAATCTAATTCTGCTTTAGCAATTAGACAAGAAAAATTTATTCGTGATTTAAAAAACGCTTTGATTAGAATAGAAAATAAAACCTATGGTGTTTGTAGAGCTACTGGAAAACTAATCATTAAAAAACGTTTAGAATTAGTGCCTCATGCAACATTAAGTATTGAAGCAAAAAACATGCAATAATAAATTTTACAAAATAATTTGTAAAAAACGTCTCAATACTTGGGACGTTTTTTAGTTTTGACCACATTCCTTTTTCATGAATATAAAAAAAGCTTCTATACTTATAATTTCTATTCTTCTTATTGATCAGATTTCAAAGGTTTATATTAAAACTCATTTTGAACTTCAAGAAGAAATAAAAGTGCTTGGGTGGTTTAGAATCCTTTTTGTTGAAAACAACGGAATGGCTTGGGGAGCTAAACTAAGTGATTTTGTTTCTTTTATTTCAGATAGAACGGCTAAAGTTATTCTTACAAGTTTTAGGCTTATCGCCATAGTTGGAATTGGTTATTGGCTTTGGAATTCAATAAAAACCAAAGCATCAAGAGTTTTAATTATTGCAGTTTCATTGATTTTTGCTGGAGCATTTGGAAACATTATTGATTCGGTTTTTTATGGTTTTTTATTTAACGATAGTTATGGACAAGTAGCTTCTTTTTTGCCAAGTGAAGGTGGTTATGATGGTTTACTGCACGGTAAAGTAGTTGATATGTTACATTTCCCCTTTTGGAAAGGATATTTACCTCAATGGCTGCCATTTTATGGAGGAAAGCATTTCATTTTTTTCAACCCTGTTTTTAATATTGCAGACATGGCAATAAGCACAGGAGTTGGTATGTTAATTGTGTTTAATAAAAGAGCATTTCCTAAAGAGGGAGAAATTACTAAAACGGATATACTTTATCAGGAGTAACACAAAAATTTAATGGCACATCATCTGCATAAATCGCATCAATTTCATCTTCTACTTCAAATAAAGACAATCCTATTTTTATAGTTTCTGGCCTACAATCACCTAAAAAGTTATCGTAATAACCTTTACCATAACCAACACGATGGCCATGTTTGTCAAAGCACAATAGCGGCACAAAAACAACTTCAATTTTTGAGTTTTCAATTCTAAGACCATCAATAGGTTCTGGTATTTTCCACTGGTTGAGCTTGATAATGGTACTATCTGTTAGTAGGTAATTTTCAAGATTTATAGTTTCAAAATTACTTTTAGAAACCACTGTATGTTTATCTTTCCCTGCTAAAATATTTAGGATATAGTCAGTGTTAATTTCTTTGTGTTCAGCAATGGTTAGAAATATATGGTAAAATGATTTATCCCAAATGTTTAAACTCAATAACTGATTTGCAATGGCTAAACTTTTTTCATCAATAGTTTCAATTGAAAGTTTATCGCGTTTGGTTTTATATGTTTTTCTTAACTCAGATTTTGTCATTAGCCTAAAACTATTAGCTATTAATTATTAAAGTAATATGAAATAAAGCATCGCCTTGATAAACCAATGCAGCTTCATTAACATTTATAACATAACCATCAATTGTAGATTTCACAGTATGATGAACTTTCCCATAAGGGTCTGTAATTTGACCTAAAATATCATCAACTTTTACTTTTGTATTCACCTCAACTCTAGCTTTAAACATACCAGATCTTTTAGCACGGATCCATTTGCTTTTTTCCACAAACACCGTTGCTAATTTTGGTGGATTTGCTTTAACTTGAGAATTAAGCATCTCGAAATGAGATAAAATTCGTTTAACACCTTCTACACCAACTTTAGAAATAGTATCATTAACAAATGACGATTTTCCTCCTTCATATAACAATATAGGTTTACCTAATTGGAAACATGCGTTTCTAAATGATTTCACAATATGTTTAGAATATAAAACAAAAGGCGCTCCAAAAACAGAAGCTAACTCATTTAATTCGGGTTGATCTTTTACAATACGAATTTGTGCAGCATTAAATCTACTTGCACCTCCAGTATGAAAATCAATAACTAAATCAACTTCTGGAATAATCTCATTCATTAATCTGAAAGCCACTCTGCTTGCTAAAGACCCATTTTCAGATCCAGGGAATGCTCTATTTAAATCGCGACCATCAGGAAAATGACGTGATCCATTTAAAAACCCAAACACATTAAGAATAGGAATACAAATGATTGTACCTCTTTTAGGTTTATTAATTTTTCTAGCAATGAGTTGTCTTACAATATCAACACCATTTATCTCATCACCATGCAGTCCTGCAGTAAATAAAATGGTAGGACCAGGTTTTTTTGAACGCTCAATGATAATTGGGACTTCAATTTTTGTAGACGTATGAAGCTTTGCAATATTAAAATTTATTTCTTTTGAAGTTCCTAACGGAATATCATGCCCTAAAATTGAAATTATTTTTTTGTATTCAGAAGACATAAAGTATTACACGTTACGTTCTATATATTTTATAATACTTGCAGCAATGTCTTTTTTAGTTGCCGATTCAATACCTTCTAATCCTGGTGAAGAATTCACTTCTATAATTAATGGGCCACGAGCAGATTGTAACATATCTACACCACAAACACCTAATCCTAGAGCTTTAGCTGCTTTCAATGCAGCAATCTCTTCTTCATCAGATAATTGAAAAACTTCAGCACTACCACCACGATGTAAATTAGATCTAAATTCGCCTTCTTTACCTTGTCGCTTCATCGCACCAACAACATTACCATCCACAATAAAAGCTCTAATATCTGCTCCTTTTGATTCTTTTATAAATTCCTGAACAATAACACGTGCTTGCAATCCATTAAAAGCCTCTAAAACAGATTCTGCTGCATTATTAGTTTCGGCTAAAACAACACCTAAACCTTGTGTTCCTTCCAATAATTTAATTACTAATGGAGCTCCTCCAACATATGCAATAACTTCGGCAACATCTTTTGTGTAGTTTGAAAACACTGTTTTTGGCATACCTAATCCAGCACGAGATAAAACTTGTAAACTTCTCAGTTTATCTCTAGATCTCACTAAAGCTTGTGACTCAACTACCGAAAATATTTTCATCATTTCAAATTGTCTCACTACTGCTGTACCATAAAAAGTCACAGAAGCTCCAACTCTTGGTATAATTGCATCAATATTCTCTAAATATTTCCCTTTGTATAGAATTCTCGGGTTTTTCTTTTCGAGAATAATCTCACATTTTAGAGGATCAATAACTTCTACAGTATGCTTGCGTTGAATTGCCGCCTCCACAAGTCGTTTGGTAGAATATAAATGAGGATTTCTAGATAAAATTACAATTTTCATTAGCTCTTTTTTAGATAAGATAAGTTTTTTAAACTGACATCGACCACAAATTTCTTGTTTAAAAAGCGTCTTCCAATTAATATTGGATACTTCATGTCGTCTCTAGTACTTAGGGTTAAATTTATTTTATATTTTTTATTAAAAATTAAAATGGTAGTTTTCACTTTATAGCGTTCTTGTACGATACCATTACTACTTTTAACTTTGGCAATATCATAGGTTTTAAAAACAATTTCTTTACCGTTATAAAGAGGGTGACCTTTATCATAGAAAGTACATTTAAGCAAACCATCTTCTATTATTACTTTATGACAATGTATTGACGAGGTGTAAGCCCCTGAGTCAACTTTTACATCTATATCATATAAGTCTAATAAAGGGAAATCAGCTTTATCTACTCGACCAATAATTTTTTTCGGCATTTGTTTTTAAAAATGTGTTGCAAGGTAATCAAAATCTTATGTTAAATTAAGTCTCCAAATAAGATTCGAGTAAAATGTCTTTTAGATTAATACTATCTTTGAATTTATGAGTGAGCCTACTTTAGAAATCCAATTACAAACACTGCCTAATCAACCAGGAGTGTATCAATATTTTGATGCTAATGGAACCATTATTTATGTAGGTAAAGCCAAAGATTTAAAGAAAAGAGTTAGCTCCTATTTCACAAAGACACATGAAAATGGTAAGACTAGAATCCTTGTAAAAAAAATCGCAAACATTAAGCATATTGTTGTCGAGACGGAAACAGATGCGCTTTTATTGGAGAATAATTTAATTAAAAAATATCAGCCAAGATATAATGTGTTGCTTAAGGATGACAAATCCTATCCTTGGATTTGCATTAAAAACGAACGTTTTCCAAGAATTTTTCAAACCAGGCGACTTATAAAAGATGGAAGCGAGTATTTTGGCCCTTATACGAGTGTAAAAACAGTATACACTCTTTTAGATTTAATAAAAGGATTATATCAACTAAGAACCTGTAATTACGATCTGTCTCAGGAGAAAATTGACGCAGGAAAATACAAAGTGTGTTTAGAATATCATTTAGGGAATTGTAAAGGAGCGTGTGAAGGGCACGAAACCGTTGATGAATATGACAAAAATATCATTGCCATTCGAGAAATTTTAAAAGGAAATTTTAAAGATTCTCTACAACGGTTTAAACAGCAAATGAATGAATTTGCAAAAGTAATGTTGTTTGAAGAAGCACAGAAAGTAAAAGAAAAAATAAGCGTTTTAGAGAATTATCAATCCAAGTCAACTATAGTAAACCCAAAGATTAATAACGTAGATGTGTTTTCAATTGTGAGTGATGAAAGTTATGCCTATGTCAATTTTTTACAAATATCATTGGGCTCCATAATTAGATCTCATACGTTAGAAATAAAAAAGAAATTAGACGAAGCAGATAAAGAACTCTTAGAGATTGCCATTATTGAAATCAGACAAAGGTTCAATTCTCTATCCAAAGAAATCTATGTGCCTTTTAAAATTAATATTGGAGACGATTTTAAGTTAACAATTCCAAAATTAGGAGACAAAAAACACATTCTAGATTTATCTATTAGAAATGCTAAGTACTATCGAATAGATCAATTAAAGCAAGTTAAAATTGTAGATCCTGACAGACACGCCAATCGCATTATGGCACAAATGAAAGTTGACTTGCGTTTAAACGACGAACCTAGACATATAGAATGTTTTGACAATAGTAACATTCAAGGCACACATCCAGTAGCAGCGTGTGTGGTTTTTAAAAATGGAAAACCCAGCAAAAAAGACTACAGACATTTTAATATAAAAATGGTTGAAGGACCTGATGATTTTGCCTCAATGGAAGAGGTGGTCTACAGACGTTATAAAAGATTGTTGGATGAAAAACAATCACTGCCAGAACTTATTATTATTGATGGTGGAAAAGGGCAATTATCATCTGCTTTAAAGAGTTTAGATGAATTAAATTTACGTGGAAAAATAGCCATTATCGGAATTGCAAAACGTTTAGAAGAATTATTCTATCCAAACGATCCAATTCCCTTATATTTAGATAAAAAAAGCGAGACGCTAAAAATCATTCAACAACTTCGAAACGAAGCACATCGTTTTGGAATTGAACATCACAGAAATAAGCGAAGCAAAACGGCCTTAAATACAGAACTGGAAATCATTCCAGGAATAGGAGAAAAAACGATTGTTGAGTTGCTAAAACATTTTAAATCAGCAAAACGTATTTCATATGCAAAATTAGACGAGTTAGAAGCTGTCGTTGGGGTGTCTCGAGCAGAAAAAATTTATAATTACTACAATCAAAAAGAATAAGTTGAAAAAAATAGTATCCATATTAATGGTATTAACTTTTTGTATTTCATTTTCTCAATCTACAGAAAAAGAAAATTTAAAAGTAGGCTTGGTTTTAAGTGGTGGTGGAGCCAAAGGACTTGCACATATTGGTGCTTTAAAAACAATTGATAGCTTAGGTGTTAAAATAGATTATGTTGCTGGCACAAGTATGGGTGCCATTATTGGCGGATTATACGCGTCAGGATACTCCGGAAAACAAATAGACTCCATTTTTAAAAGGGTAGATTTTGATGAGCTTATAAGCGATAATTTACCACGTTATGCGAAAACATTTTATGAACGTGATAATTCAGAAAAATATGCTATTGTGTTACCTTTTGATAACTTTAAAGTTCAAATTCCTTCGGCCATTTCTAAAGGTCAAAATGTGTTTAATTTATTTTCAAAATTATTGTTGCATGTAAGTGATATTCATGATTTTGAAAACTTGCCAATTCCATTTTTTTGCATTGCCACGAATATTGAAACTGGAGAACCAGTACTGTTAGATAGTGGAAGTTTACCTCAAGCAATAGCAGCAAGTGGAGCACTGCCTTCCGTGTTTCAGCCTGTAATTATTAATAATAAAATATTAATTGATGGTGGTGTGGTAAATAATTACCCTATTGATGAACTTAGAGCAAAAGGCATGAATCTTATTATTGGAGTCGATGTACAAGATGCTTTGGTAGAAAGAAATGAATTAAATTCTGCACCAGATATTTTGCTTCAAATAAGTAATTTCAGGACTATAGATGTCATGAAAGATAAAGTAAAAAAAACAGATATTTATATAAAACCAGACGTTAAAAACTTTAATGTGGTGTCTTTTCAATATGGACAACAAATAATTGAAAATGGTCGCCTTGCTGCTATAGACAAGAAAGATACTTTAAACATAGTTGCGCTTAATCAAAGTAAAAGCAGTCATGAAAAAGTAAAAATTATTACAGTTGATAGTTTACCTATTAAGAAAATTGATATTAACGGAAATAAAAAATACACACGATCCTATGTATTAGGTAAGCTAAAACTAAAACCTAATGAAACTATAAGCTATGACCAGTTTAATAAAGGCATTAATAATATTGTAGCAACACATAACTTTGATAGTTTTTTGTATGATTTTGAACCAAATAACGAAGGTTATGATTTAATTGTAAACCTAAAAGAAAGCGCCAATAAAACTTTTTTAAAGTTCGGGGTGCATTATGACGACCTCTATAAAAGTGCAGCTTTGATAAACCTAACCCAAAAACAAATCTTATTCAAAAATGATTTGGCTTCTTTTGACATGGTTTTAGGTGACAACGTGCGTTATAATTTTGAGTATTATATTGACAAAGGATTTTATTGGAGTATCGGAGTTAAGTCTAGATATAATACATTTCATAAAAATGTAAATGCGTCACTACTTTTAGATGATGGCCAATTAGGAATTGTTGGTTTAAAAAAAGCAAATATTAAACTAAGTGATTTCACCAATCAATTTTATTTGCAAACGCTTTTAAGAAAAGATTTCTCATTAAAACTTGGAGCAGAACACAAACGATTAAAAATAACATCAGATACTTTTGTTGAAGAGTCAAATGATGAAACAGAACAAACGATTTTTGAAAAAAGCGATTTTTTTAGCATCTTCGGAAACCTGAAATTCGACACTTACAATAATAAGTACTTTCCAGATAAAGGACTTTTCTTTGATGGGAATTTTCAGTTGTATTTATCATCATCAGATTTTAATAATAATTTTTCTCAATTTTCTTTTGCCAAAGCGAATATTGGTTATGCGTTAAGTTTTTCAGATAAATTTTCAATCCTTTTAAATGCTCAAGGAGGTTTTAAAGTAGGTGATGATTCTAACAATTCACTCAATTTTGCACTTGGTGGCTACGGACAAAATTTAATCAATAATTTCATTTCCTTTTATGGCTATGATTACATCTCTATTATTGGAGATGGATTTGTAAAAGGTACTATAAATTTAGATTATGAATTTGCAGACAAACACCATTTTAATTTCGCTGCAAATTTCGCTAACATTAAAGACGATTTATTTAGTGACAGCGAATGGTTTAAATCACCAGATTATAGTGGATACGCCATAGGTTATGGGTTAGAAACATTTATAGGGCCAATTGAGGTAAAATACACCTGGTCACCAGAAGCTAATCAAAACAATTGGTTTTTTAATCTAGGATTTTGGTTTTAAACACAATTTATAATAGAATTTTTTCGCCATATTTGTATGTCTATGAAGCATTTTTTGATTGGTTTATTAGCACATCTTCAATTTCAAATCAAAAGAAATTTAGAATAAGCAGGTATAATTATCATTCCTGCGTAGGCAGGAATCTTATAAATTTTAGTACTTTAGTTTAAATATTAATTTTGAGTTCTTTGAGCCTTGATAAAGGCGAATTTTTACATAACAAATAAACTTTTTTTGAAATGCCTTTTTATCATAAACTAGGAAAGATTCCACCAAAAAGACATACACAATTTAGAAAACCAGATGGTAGTCTGTATGCAGAACAACTATTCGGAACAGTAGGATTTGACGGAATGTCAACCAATAGCTATCATGAGCATAGACCGACACAAGTAAAAGAAATTAGGAAACAATATAGTGTTGCACCTAAAGTAGCAAAAGCTAATCATATCCAATCCTATCGGTTTCGAGGATTTCAAGTAAAACCAGAAAACGATTATTTAGAAAGCAGAAAAGCTATTTTAACCAACAGTGATTGCACAATCATTTTGGCTGCGCCAAAACAATCAACAAAAGATTACTTTTATAAAAACACAGATGCTGATGAGCTTATCTTTATCCACAAAGGAACTGGGAAGTTAAGAACCATGCTTGGAAATCTTGATTTTAAATATGGTGATTATTTATTGGTTCCTAGAGGCATCATCTATAAACTTGATTTTGATTCTGAAGATAATCGTTTGTTTATTGTTGAATCTCGCAGACCAATTTATACACCAAAACGTTATAGAAATTGGTTTGGTCAATTACTAGAGCATTCACCATTTTGTGAACGTGATCTTCGTCAACCACAAGAATTAGAAACTCATAACGAAACAGGCGAGTTTTTAATAAAAGTAAAAAAACAAGGCGATATCTTTGAGATGATATATGCAACACATCCTTTTGATGTGGTTGGTTATGATGGTTACAATTATCCTTATGCATTTTCAATTCATGATTTTGAACCTATAACAGGGCGAATTCATCAACCACCTCCAGTGCATCAAACATTTGAGACTGATGCTTTTGTAGTGTGCAGTTTTGTGCCACGATTGTATGATTATCATCCTGACTCTATTCCTGCGCCTTACAATCATAGTAATATTGATAGTGATGAGGTGTTGTATTATGTGGATGGCGATTTTATGAGTAGAAATAACGTAGATGCAGGACATATATCATTGCATCCAGCCGGAATACCACATGGACCACATCCAGGAGCAACAGAGCGCAGTATAGGAAAGGTTAAAACTGACGAGTTAGCAGTAATGGTTGATACTTTTAAGCCTTTAATGGTTACAGAAGAAGCTATGAAAATAGCAGATGAAGATTATTACAAATCTTGGCTAGATTAAAAGGGAAAGAAGAGGAAAGAGAAGAGAACATGAGCGATAGAAAAAGGCATAATTACAAAAATCTCAAAATATGGAGTTTAGGGAT
>CALGIH010000320.1 GCA_937916035.1 uncultured Lacinutrix sp. | reverse complement strand
CAGTAAAAGACACCAATGGAATTAGCAGAGCAATAAACAGTATTTTAGTTGATTTCATAGCTAACAATAGCTGATGTACACAAATTTATTGATTTGTAATCTGATTTAATATCTATTTAAGAAAAAATTAATCTTTGGCTGGTTTTAAGTTTACTTTGAACTCAATATATTTTTCTTCTAAAAACTCATACACTTCAATAGCACCTTTTCCTCTGCATCTAGCTTCAAAATTTGCGTCTTCAGAGCAGAAGTAAAAGAATTCAATAATTAAATCTTCATTTAGTGGATTCATCTTAAAAAACTCTTCAGATAATTCTGTTTTTATCTTATACATAAGAACTACGTTAGCTTCTAATCTAACATGCTCCTTTAGCATTTTAGTTCTTCCAGAAAGAGTATTTATTAGCTTATAAAAATTTACGCTAAAACCGAAACCAATACTAGGTATCATTTTTCCGGCATCTGCTTCATGCAGTCTTCTTTCACTTTGTGTTTTTGGTTTTCCTGTATATCCTGGAATACCAACATCGTAAAAATCAATAGGCTTTTCAATATTAGCATTTTTCACATCTAATTCTAAATCGCCAGAAAGTACTTTACCTACCAAAACTTCATCAAGAACATTAACGTGTTCTTCCAGTGAGATAAACATTTTTTTCTGTGCAATAGTTTCAGAGGTAACACGAACTGCTATGAGTTTATATTGTATTGAAGAAAATACAATGGTATCGTTTAATTTAGCATATATAGTAAACGTTCCTATGGGTGTTGTGGTCGTGTTTTTATTAGAAGTTTTATTGATTACATGTATGCCTTCAACGTCAGATTCTCCAAATACTTGACCTTCAATTTCGACAGATTGTGCTAAACCTATTGAAAATGAAAACAAGAATAGAATAAAAAATAACTGTTTAATCTTTGCCATTTTTATTCGCTTGAAACTCTTTACTTTTTTTTATGATGTATTCTAAAAACTGCAACTCCTTGCCATCCTCCAAGAGCGTTTTATCCATTCCTGAATCTTCCACAAAGTATATAAACTCATTCATTTGATGTTTTGGAATATTAAGTTTATCCATTAAGTATTCTGGCGAATACTTTTCGACGATGTCTCTATCTGAAGCCAATGTAGCTTCATCTCGGTTTTTCTTTGACTTAAATAGAGGTTTCACCAATAAACCAATAATTTTTATGGCATCTGCGGCATAATAAAATCTATTATCAGGCATTGCAGTATTTCTCACACCAGAAATATAATCATCAGTAAAGTCAATTTTATCAAGATTATCCAATCCAAAATATAGAGCATCTAAATTTG
Organism: uncultured Lacinutrix sp.; assembly: GCA_937916035.1. Taxonomy (GTDB): domain Bacteria; phylum Bacteroidota; class Bacteroidia; order Flavobacteriales; family Flavobacteriaceae; genus CAJQLB01. The sequence goes on along the minus strand of CALGIH010000320.1, from coordinate 502 downwards.
GGTTAAAGGTTTTCGCTCTTATAGCATCAACCGTTAAATTTCCAGTTAAGCCATAAGGCAAAATGATAACTTCTGGCAGTTTGTTAACCTCTTCAACTAAAACAACAGTCAAAGCATTGGAATCAATTATATCTTGAGTAATAACAACTACAAAATTTTCAAATTGTAATGCAGAAAATTCAAGCCTATCATTGAGTGTTACTAAAATGCTGAATTTCCCTTCCTCATCAGTTATAGTTCCTTTATTTGAAGAAGCATTAAATACTGTTACACCTTCAATGTCTGGCGAATCAACTATTATTCTACCATTAACCTCAATACGTTGAACATCTTGAGCTTTGGCAATTAAAAAATTGAATCCAATAAATGCAATTAAGCATATAGATTTAAGGAGCTGTGTTGTTGGTTTAAGCATATAATTAAATTGTTGCATAAAGAAAGTTATTACAATTCATAAAAAATGTGAATGATAATTAAACTTTTGTTAAATGATACATTTAAC
>CALGIH010000319.1 GCA_937916035.1 uncultured Lacinutrix sp. | reverse complement strand
AGAACCTGAAATTTCAGAAACCCTTACTCCAACAGAAAAAAAGGTATTGTATTTTATTTCACAGAATAAAACCGCTAAAGAAATTGGAGACATTCTATTCACTTCAAGTAGAACTGTTGAGAAACACAAAAGCCATATCATTAGAAAGGTTAATTTAGAATCTAAACACAGTAGTCTATTCTTGTTTGCAAAAGAACATGAAAGTTTTTTGACTGAAAAATAATTAAAATATATGTAGTTCTACGTATTGTTTGATGTTTCTTTATTTACGATCTTTATATCGCTATTAATCAATTCCTTTTTTTAAAGGGTAGAAGACTTTGAATTGAAAAATTTAAGGTTTTTTTATTTAAACTAAATCCGTAATATATTAAATATTAGTTAATTACATTGATTATAGATTTGTTTTCAAAAATATTTAAGACGCTATTTTTATAGCAATTAATGAGAGTCTTATACAAAGTGAGCGCAGACAGCGAGTATAAGGCTTTTTCTTTAAATAAGTTGAAATATACGTAGAACTACGTATTGTTTAGTGTTAGTTTAATCAAGATATTTACACTGCTATTAATTAGTTCTTAGGGAGAATTAAGAAAGCTCCGAATTGTCATGATTTGGAGCTTTCACATTTAAGCTCAAAATACAATTAAATAATAAGCCCCAAATTTATTATGAAGAATAGAAGCTTTTTGGGCAAAATACTAATGATTGGATTAGTCCTTATCGTATTAGTTGTTATTTCTTTCACTATTTTAGTTAGTTTTTTGTGACAAAAAAGGCAATCTTCAAATTTAAAGATTGCCTTTTTTACTTTTCAAATATTCTATATACTATAATTCTAATGCATTCTTAATATCATTATCCATTAATAATTCTGTAGGATTTTCTAAAGCCTCTTTAACAGCAACTAAAAACCCAACAGACTCTCTTCCATCAATAATTCTGTGATCGTAAGATAATGCTACAAACATTATTGGTCTAATTTCAACTTTTCCATTAATAGCTACTGGACGTTCAACAATGTTGTGCATTCCTAAAATTCCACTTTGTGGTGGATTAATAATTGGAGTAGATAGCATGCTTCCAAAAACACCTCCATTTGATATGGTGAATGTTCCTCCTGTCATTTCATCAACAGTGATTTGTCCATCACGTGCTCTAATCGCTAATCGCTTTACTTCAGCTTCTACACCTCTAAAGGTTAAATCTTCAGCATTTCTTATCACAGGAACCATCAATCCTTTAGGTCCAGAAACTGCAATACTAATATCACAGAAATCATAGCTTATCATTTCTTTCCCATCGATCATTGAATTCACCGTTGGATACATTTTTAATGCTCTTACTACAGCCAATGTGAAAAAACTCATAAACCCTAAGCCAACTCCGTGTTTCGCCTTAAAGGTTTCTTTGTATTCATTTCGTAATGCAAAAATTGGAGACATGTCAACTTCATTAAATGTAGTTAACATTGCTGTTGTATTTTTTGCTTCAACTAGACGTTCTGCAACTTTACGTCGTAGCATAGACATTTTACTTCTAGAGCCCCCTCTTCCATCTACGTTAATTGCTTGTCCCATTGAAGGCACAGCGTTTACCGCATCCTCTTTAGTGATTCTACCATCTCTTCCTGTGCCAACTACTTGAGCAGCATCCATTCCTTTTTCTGCTAAAATTTTGTTAGCTGCAGGACTTGGCGAACCTGTTGCATAGGTTTGACTTGGTGGTGCTTGAGCAGCTTCTTTTTTAGGAGCTTCAACTTTAACCTCAGGTTCAGAACTTGAAGCAGTCCCTTCAGGTTTTTTTGCACTTGTATCAATTAAACAAACTACTTGCCCAACCTCAACAGCATCACCTTCTTCTGCTTTCAAAGTAATGATTCCGCTTTCTTCAGCAGGTAATTCTAAGGTTGCTTTATCACTATCTACTTCTGCAATGGCTTGGTCTTTTTCTACATAATCACCATCTTTAACCAACCAAGTTGCAATTTCAACTTCTGTGATTGATTCGCCTGGCGATGGTACTCTCATTTCTAAAATCATCTGTTATAATTTTATATTTTGTATGTTATCTTTTTAATATTGATTGCTCTTAGTTTTATCAAACACAAAATCTATAACGCCTTTATGACGTCGTTTCGATCGTGTTGAACTTCCTGCTGCAGGTGCACTATAAGGTCTTCTTGAAGCAGCTCTCCATGTTCTAGTTTCCTCTAAATGCATGAGTAAATAACTGTAAGCTCCCATATTTCTTGGTTCTTCTTGTGCCCAAACAATATCTTCAGCATTTTTATATTTGCTAATTATTGCTTTAATATCTTCAATTGGTAAAGGAAATAATTGCTCTATTCTAACCAAGGCAACATCCTGTCTTTCTAGATTTTCTCTTTCTTCTAAAAGATCATAATAGAATTTACCAGTCACAAATACTAATGATTTAATTTGATCAACCTTCGCTTCGGCATCATCAATTAGCATTTGAAAATGTCCATTAGCAAATTCATCAACAGTCGAAACTACTTTTGGATGACGTAATAAACTTTTTGGCGTAAATACTATTAAAGGTTTTCTGTATGTAGCTTTCATTTGTCGTCTTAACAAATGGTACAAATTTGCTGGAGTTGTACAATCTGCCACAAACATATTATCTCTTGAACATAGTTGCAGATAACGCTCCATTCTAGCCGAAGAATGCTCAGCACCTTGGCCTTCGTATCCATGTGGTAATAACATTACCAATCCGTTTTGAAGCTTCCATTTATCTTCTGCTGCCGAAATGTATTGATCTAACATTATTTGAGCACCATTACTGAAATCTCCAAATTGAGCTTCCCAAATAGTTAATGTATTAGGACTTGCCATGGCATAACCATAATCAAAACCAACAACACCATATTCTGATAAGAGAGAATTGTAAATATTAAATTCACCTTGAGTATCACTAATGCTATTATGCAAAATAATTTCCTCTTCGCTGTCCTCAACTTTTACAACAGCATGACGATGTGAGAATGTTCCACGTTCTACATCTTGCCCAGAAATACGAATATCATAGCCTTCTTCTAGAAGTGTTCCATAAGCCAAATGCTCTCCCATTGCCCAATCTAGTTTATTCTCGTCAAACATTGTCTTTCTTGACTCAATTAAACGCTCAATTTTACGAATGAATTTTTTGTCTTTTGGAAGCGATGATATTACATCTGCTATTTTTTCTAATTTATCTGTAGGGTATTTTGTGTCAATTGGCTTCATTATTTCAGAGATGTTTGCTCTCTCAAAACCTGTCCACTCTTCCTCCATAAAAGGAGTAATAACTGTTTTTTCTATTTTTCTTGAATCTTCAAGCTCAGACTCTAACATCGCTTTATAATCTGATTCAAGTTTGTTTACATAGTTATCATCAATAATACCTTCTTTTATTAATTTTGCCGCATAAATATCTCTTGGATTTTGATGCTTCGCGATAGCTTTGTATAATTTTGGTTGCGTAAAACGAGGTTCATCACCTTCATTATGTCCATATTTTCTGTAACCCAATAAATCAATAAAAACGTCGCGCTTAAAGGTCATTCTAAAATCTAAAGCAAACAAAACAGCATGAACTACAGCTTCAACATCGTCAGCATTGATATGCAAAACAGGTGATAGTGTTACTTTTGCCACATCTGTACAATATGTGCTTGAACGTGCATCTAGATAATTAGTGGTAAATCCTATTTGATTATTAACAACAATATGAATAGTTCCATTGGTTTTATAACCATCCAACTTTGCCATTTGTACAACCTCATATACAATGCCTTGACCTGCAATTGCAGCATCACCATGCACTATAATTGGTAATACTTTACTAAAATCGTCAGGATAATATTTGTCTTGTTTTGCTCTTGTAATTCCTTCAACAACTGCGCCAACAGTTTCTAAGTGTGATGGATTTGGAGCAATGCTTAGATTAATTCTATTCCCATTATCTGTTGTACGCTTACTGGTCCAACCCAAATGATATTTTACATCACCATCAAAGATTTTTTCTTCATAATCCTTTCCATCAAATTCACTGAATATATCTTTTGCTGACTTTCCGAAAATATTAGTAAGTGTGCTAAGACGGCCACGATGCGACATTCCCATTACAAATTCTTTTACACCATAAGAAGCTGCCTTTTCAATAACTGCATCTAGTGCTGGAATTAACGACTCGCCTCCTTCAAGAGAAAATCGTTTTTGTCCAACATATTTTGTATGTAAAAAAGTCTCAAAAGACACTGCCTCATTTAACTTAACAAGGATATTCTTTTTTTCGTCTGCCGTGAATTTAGTATGATTATCATTACCATTAAGCTTGTCTTGAATCCATTTAATTTCCTCAGGTTTTCTAATGTACATATACTCAACACCAATGGCATCGCAATAAATCGCTTCAAGATGACTTATTATTTCACGAAGTGTTTGGGGGCCAATTCCAAGAATATCTCCTGCATTAAAAACAGCATCTAAATCGCCTTGTGAAAGCCCGAAATTTTCAATTTCTAAAGTTGGAGTATATTGTCGTCTATCACGAACAGGGTTTGTCTTTGTAAACAAATGACCTCTATTTCGGTAACCATCAATAAGTCTTATAACTTGAAATTCTTTTTGAACATGTTCAGGTATTTGTGTGGACACACCTTCTGAAATTTCACCATTTAAACCATAGTTTTCACTACCAAAATCATAGCCTTGAAAAAAGGCTCTCCAACTTGGTTCGATGGAATCAGGGTTTTCTAAATATTGTTCGTATAAATCAGCAAAGTATGCTGTATGTGCCGCGTTTAAAAAGGAATATTTATCCATTATTTTCTTTGAGAGGTTCTCGCTTCAACAAAAGTTCTCCAAAAATACAACTTTTGTCAAAATTAGATGTTGTTTTAGTATATTTATATTCAACTTACTAATAATTTCAGTAGATTATGAAAACGCCCTTAATAAACCACCTAAAGGTAGCTATTATTTTAATTGTTTTTAGC
>CALGIH010000318.1 GCA_937916035.1 uncultured Lacinutrix sp. | reverse complement strand
TGCTTTAGATCTATCTGCAAAAGCGATGATAAATGAAATAAAAAGGATAATAATACTTATAGAATTATAACCCTCCACTAATCTAGCTACAAATTTGTTTTCAATAATCACTTTCATCGAAGCTTCACTTGCATGTCTAACAACCTCAACATTATAACCTAATAATTCAAATAAAGCTTCGCTTTGTCTTGCCACCAAATTGGTGAAAAAATCTGGGTAATAAATGATTCCTGTGGAATAGTCTAAGTACAATTTATAAGCAACTGAAAGCACTGCATAAGTGAATAGAAACGTCAGTATAAACTTTATAACCGACTTGTATTTTATAATTAGTTTTTTCAATTACTTTGACAATAATTTTAACTTAAAATTATATAAACTACGCTGTGGTTTTTTTAGTAATTTTAAATACTTTTACCAAAAATTTTCACAATGAGCTTAGATAACCTAAAACCAAAAGTAACAGAAATTGTTTCAAACACCAATGAAACTGTTGAAAATCGCTTGTTACAAATTTGTGAATTATTGGATTCTAACATAAATTATTATAATTGGGTTGGTTTTTATTTTAGAAACGGCAACAAGGAAGAATTAAAATTAGGGCCTTATGTTGGAGCGCCAACAGATCATACCATAATTCCTTTTGGGAAAGGCATTTGCGGACAAGTAGCATTAAGTAACCAAAATTTTGTGGTTCCAGATGTTGCTGCTCAAGACAATTATATAGCTTGCAGCATTACTGTAAAAGCCGAAATTGTAATTCCTATTTTTCTGAATGGCGAAAATATTGGTCAAATAGATATTGACTCTAATACCCATAACCCTTTTACTGAAGCTGATGAACGGTTTTTGGAGTTTGTTTGTGAGAAAGTTTCCGAAATTATTTAGTTGTTAATAACTACTTCATTTTAGTTAAAAAATAGAAGTCGTTTTGAGCTTTTCTTAGCCAATAAATCTGCTATTAATTAGTACTTTTGCGCTCGTAAACAACTCTTTTTAATGTAATGCATTGAAAAACAATAAAACTGTCATTCCCATGAAAATGGGAATCAAAAACGCAACACACTACAATGAGCGACAACAAAACCATTAAATCTGCATTGATTTCCGTTTTTAGTAAAGATGGATTAGCACCTATTGTTAAGAAATTAAACGAACAAGGTGTTATCATTTATTCTACTGGTGGCACACAAAAATTCATCAACGATTTAGGCATTAAAGTTGTTCCTGCAGAAGATATCACTTCGTATCCTTCCATTCTTGGAGGTCGTGTTAAAACGTTGCATCCTAAAATATTTGGTGGTATTTTAAATCGTCAAGATAACCCTCAAGATGTTGCAGAACTCTTGGAGTTTAATATTCCGCAAATTGATTGTGTGATTGTAGATTTATATCCTTTTGAAAAAACAGTTGCTTCTGGAGCGAGTAACCAAGATATTATTGAAAAAATTGATATTGGTGGTATTTCGTTAATAAGAGCCGCTGCCAAAAACTATAAAGATGTGATTTGTGTGTCTTCGGTTAATGATTACAAAGATTTTTTAGATTTGATTTCTGAAAATAACGGCTCAACTACTGAAGAAAACAGAAAGCATTTCGCAGCAAAATCATTTAATGTATCCTCACATTATGATTCAGCGATTTTCAACTATTTCAACAAAAATTATGAGATTGCTTCGCTAAAAATTAGTGAAACAAATGGTCAAGTGTTGCGTTATGGTGAAAACCCACATCAAAAAGGATTTTTCTTTGGCGATTTTGAAGCTATATTTACCAAACTTCACGGTAAAGAACTTAGCTACAACAACTTGTTAGATGTTGATGCAGCAGTTAACTTGATGAATGAATTTAAAAATGACGCACCTACATTTGCCATTTTAAAACACAACAATGCTTGTGGTTTAGCACAAAGAAATACTATTCATCAAGCGTATGTTGATGCTTTGGCTGGCGATCCTGTTTCAGCCTTTGGAGGTGTTTTAATCAGCAACACTGAAATTGATGTTGCTACCGCAAATGAAATTCATCAGTTATTTTGTGAGGTGGTTATTGCTCCTTCCTATTCTAATAAAGCATTAGAAATTCTAAAAGGGAAGAAAAGCAGAATTATTTTAATTCTTAAAGAAGTTGATTTACCTCAAACAACTTTAAGAACTTGCTTAAATGGTTCTTTAGTTCAAGAAAGAGATACTATTACGGACTCTAGCGACATGCTTACAAAAGCAACAAATAATTCACCTTCACAAACAGAATTAGAAGATTTATTGTTTGCCTCAAAATTGTGCAAACACACAAAATCAAACACTATTATTCTTGCTAAAAATAAACAGCTATGTGCAAGCGGAACTGGCCAAACTAGTCGAGTAGACGCCTTAAACCAAGCAATCCATAAAGCACAATCTTTTAAGTTTAACTTAAAAGGTGCTGTGATGGCTAGTGATGCGTTTTTTCCATTTCCTGATTGTGTGGAAATTGCAGATAATGCTGGAATCACTGCAGTTATTCAGCCTGGAGGCTCCATCAAAGACCAATTAAGCATTGATTATTGTAATGAACATAACATTGCTATGGTAATGACAGGAACACGCCATTTTAAGCATTAAAATTCTCGCTATCCCGAAGCGTCGGGAGGGAATCTTAGAATTTTAAAAAACGCCATTTTTTTAGAAGTCCTTATACCAAATTATAACGTATATTTTAGTACATTTACAATCAATCAGGACTTAATATTAACAACCCTCAGATAATTTACAATAGCACATGGGATTTTTTGATTTCTTAACTGAAGAAATTGCAATAGACTTAGGAACAGCAAACACACTTATAATCCATAACGATAAAGTAGTTGTTGATAGTCCATCAATAGTAGCAAGAGACCGAATTTCAGGAAAAATAATTGCAGTTGGCCAAGAAGCTAACTTAATGCAAGGAAAAACGCACGAAAACATCAAAACAATTAGACCACTAAAAGATGGTGTAATTGCCGATTTTGATGCTTCTGAGCAAATGATCAGTATGTTCATTAAAAATATTCCTGCCTTAAAGAAAAAATTATTTGCTCCTGCTTTACGAATGGTTGTTTGTATTCCTTCAGGAATTACCGAAGTTGAAATGCGAGCTGTAAAAGAATCTTGTGAACGCGTTAATGGAAAAGAAGTGTATTTAATTCACGAACCAATGGCAGCAGCTATTGGTATTGGTGTTGATATCATGCAACCTAAAGGAAATATGATTATTGACATTGGAGGAGGAACAACAGAAATTGCAGTAATTGCTCTTGGTGGCATTGTATGTGACAAATCAGTTAAAGTTGCTGGTGATGTATTCACAAATGATATCATTTACTATATGAGAACTCAGCATAATTTGTATGTTGGAGAAAGAACTGCTGAAAAAATTAAAATTCAAATTGGTGCAGCTACCGAAGATTTAGATTTACCACCAGAAGATATGAATGTTCAAGGACGTGATTTGCTTACTGGAAAACCTAAACAAGTTCAGATTTCTTATAGAGAAGTTGCTAAAGCAATAGATAAATCTATTTTACGCGTTGAAGATTCTGTTATGGAAACACTGTCGCAAACACCACCAGAATTAGCCGCTGATATATACAACACAGGAATTTATTTAGCAGGTGGAGGTTCTATGCTTCGAGGTTTAGACAAACGTTTGTCTCAAAAAACAGACTTACCTGTTTACATCGCTGAAGATCCTTTAAGAGCAGTAGTAAGAGGAACTGGAATTGTACTTAAGAATCTTGCAAAGTATAAAAGCGTACTGATAAGATAGCAACACTATAAGTAATGCAACAAATCATTAATTTTTTAGTCAGAAACAAATCATTTCTTTTGTTTTTGTTGCTTTTTTCATTGTCATTATTTTTTACGATTCAGTCACATACTTATCATAAAAGTAAGTTCATAAATTCGGCTAATTTCTTAACAGGTGGCATTTACGAATCTGTTAATGGTATTGGACAATATTTCAATTTGAAAGAAGAAAACCAGAAACTACTTGAAGAAAACAACAGATTAAAATCTGTGCTTTTTAATGAGAAAAATGAATTAAAAGCAGATTTCACCTTAGATTCAACATTAGGCAATCAGTATGAACTTACAGCAGCGCAAGTTTATAAAAACAGTTACTCAGCCACTAATAATTATTTAACCATAAACAAAGGGAAGCGTGATAGTATTCACGAAGACTTAGGTGTTATAACATCTAAAGGCATTATTGGCATCGTTGATAACACTTCAAGTAAATATGCTAGAGTAATGTCAGTTTTAAATACCAATTCAAGAATTAATGCACAACTGAAAAAAACGGACCATTTTGGAACCTTAAGATGGAATGGTGTGTCTCCAAAAATCATTCAATTAACAGATATTCAAGGATTAGCCAAAGTGACCGTCGGAGACACTGTTACAACAAGTGGTAATTCCACAATTTTCCCTAAAGGCATACCGGTTGGAGAAGTTGTTTCTTTTAAACTTGTTGAAACTGAAGATGTTTATACTATCAACATTCTGCTTTTTAATGACATGACTAATATTGGCCATGTTTATATTATTGAGAACAAAGATGCTAAAGAAATTAAGACACTAAACGATCCCAATGAATAATGTTGTAACAACAAATATCGTTCGTTTTATCGTGCTTGTATTAGCGCAAGCGTTAGTGCTTAACAACATTAATTTTTTGGGTTATATAAACCCTTATATCTATATTTTATTTATCATCTTATTCCCAGTAAAGAACAATAGGATGTTGTTTATTTTTCTAAGTTTTTTACTAGGCCTTTGTGTCGATTTATTTTTAGATTCTGGCGGTGTACATGCAGCTGCTTGTGTTACGTTAGCATACATTCGACCTCTTGTCTTAAAGTTTTCTTTCGGAATGATTTATGAACACCAAACCATAAAATTTAATAATACGGAGCTTGGGCAACGACTCAGTTATTTCGCCATCTTAATCTTTATTCATCATTTACTACTTTTCAGCCTTGAAACTTTTAACACATCGAAAATACTTTTAATCTTGACAAAAACGATATTCTCAGGTATCTTTACCTTATTACTTTGCCTTTTAATAACTGTGTTATTTAGCCAAAAACGTAAATGAGAAAACTTTTACTCTTTTCAATTATTGTTGTAGTAGGTATAACCTTTATTGCCAGACTTTTCTATCTGCAAGTTTATAGTAGTAAAGTTTATGACCTATACGAGGATAATGCCATTAGAAAAGTATTTCATTATCCAAAACGCGGTTACGTATATGACAGAAATGGCAAATTACTTGTGGCTAATCAGCCTTCTTATGATGTGATGATTATTCCTAGAGAAGTTAAGCCTTTAGATACTTTAGAATTTTGTTCTTTATTAAAAATCTCCAAAGAAGATTTTACAAAAAACTTCGAAAGAAATTACAGATATTCTCCAAGAATTCCTCAAGTTTTTCTTCCTCATTTATCAAAAGAAGATTATGCTGTTTTGTCTGAAAAAATGAGAAAATATCAAGGGTTTTACATTCAAAAGCGTAGCCTAAGAGATTACCAAACAACAATTGGCGCCAATGTTTTAGGTTTTATAATGGAGGCAAATCAAAACGAAATTGATGCAGACCCTTACTACCAAATGGGTGATCTTATTGGGAAGCAAGGCATTGAAACTTCGTATGAAAAAGAATTACGAGGTGTTAAAGGTGTTAAGTTTATTCAAAAAGATAGGTTTAATAGAGATATTGGCCCATACAAGGGTGGCGTATCTGATACTATTCCTACTGCTGGACATGACATTACGGTCTCTATTGACGCTCAATTGCAAGCTTATGGCGAACTATTGATGCAAAATAAAATTGGAGGTATTGTGGCAATCGAGCCTAGTACTGGTGAAATTTTGAGTTTGGTTTCTGCACCTTCTTATAATCCAAATTTATTAGTTGGTCGTGAACGTTCCAGAAATTATACTAAGCTTAATAATGATTCTATTCATTTGCCTTTAATAGATAAAGGCTTATTGCGAATGCATGAACCAGGTTCTCCATTTAAAGCATTAATAGCATTAACTGCTTTACAGGAAGGTGTATTAGATGTTAATACTACTGTAACTTGTCATCATGGTTATGTTTATGGTAGAAATGGTCGTAAAATGGCTTGTCATTGTGGTGGTGGTGTTAGAAATTTAAATTCTGGAATTTCCAAATCATGTAATGCCTATTTTGCAACTGCTTATAGAAAAACTATTGAAAAATATGACGATGCTTCTCATGCAATGGATGTTTGGAGTAACCATATAAAGAGTTTTGGTCTTGGTGATTATTTGGGTTATGATCTTACTATTGGCAAGAAAGGAAACATTCCTGATGGTTCCTATTATGACAAATGGTATCCCGATTTTAAATGGCAAGCAACCACAACATTGTCAAATGCTATTGGTCAAGGTGAAATTTTGGTGACACCAATTCAATTAGCAAACATGACTGCAGCTATTGCTAACAGAGGTTATTATTACACACCACATATTATAAAGTCTATTGAAGGCCAACCTATTGACACCGCTTACACAACAAAACATAATACCACAATCGATAAACGTCATTTTGAACCCGTAATTCAAGGTTTATTTGATGTTTATAATAAAGGAACTGCTAGCTTCCTACAAGTTCCAGGTATTGAGATTTGTGGAAAAACTGGGACTGCTGAAAATTTTACAAAAATTGATGGTGTTAGAACACAGCTTACAGACCATTCTATTTTTATTGCCTTTGCGCCTAAAGACAATCCTAAAATTGCAATTGCTGTATTGGTTGAAAACGGATATTTTGGAGCTCGTTATGCTGGACGAATTGCTAGTTTGATGATTGAAAAATACCTCAAAGGTTCTATTTCAAGAACAGATCTAGAAAAATGGGTCATGGAACGTACTTTAGAGAATGAGTATGAGAAGCCGTTCTCAGGAAAACCATTTAATATCAATGCGAAATCACAATATATGTTTGTTAAGGATTATGAGCTTCAAAAAAAGAAAGCAAAAACTAATCAAAGCGATATAGAATGAGTTTAAACCGAACTCGAAATTTTAAATTCGATTGGATAACCATCCTATTATTCTTATTGCTAGTTGGATTTGGTTGGTTCAATATTCTTTCAGCTTCAGCTTCTGGTGAAGTCACGAGTTACTTAGATATGAGTCAGCCTTATGGAAAACAATTGGTTTTTATCTTGTTTACTTTTGCCCTTATTATTCTGGTTTTATCTGTTGAGGCTAAGTTCTATGAACGGTTTGCAAGCATCATATATCTAGTTTCTATGCTGTCATTAATTGGAGTGTTTCTCATAGGGAAAACAGTAAATGGAGCAACATCTTGGTATGGCATTGGTGGCTTTACCTTGCAACCTAGTGAGTTTGCTAAATTCGCAACTGCATTGGCTGTTGCAAAGTACATTAGTGACCTTCAAACCAATATAAAAACAGTCAAAGATCA
>CALGIH010000317.1 GCA_937916035.1 uncultured Lacinutrix sp. | reverse complement strand
CTGTATCATCACCAAATGCATTTAGAGCTTCGCGTTTACTTTCGTTAAAAGCACCTTTTAGTTCATCAGCTTTTCTAATCACACGCATTCCTCTTCCACCACCACCAGAAGCAGCTTTTAGCATAATTGGATATCCGATCTTTTCAGCTTCACTTAAAGCAGTTTTTATATCTTTTAGAGGTTTTACATTGCTTCTAATAACAGGAATGTTATTAGCTACAGCGACTTCTTTTGCAGTAATTTTATCACCTAAAGATTTTAAAACTGATACTTTTGGGCCAATAAAAATGATGCTATTGTCTTTACATTTTTGAGCTAGATTGGCGTTTTCAGATAAAAAGCCATAACCAGGATGTATAGCATCTGCACCATTTTCGAGTGCAACTCTAATGATTTCATCAATGTTTAAGTATGGTTTTAAAGGCTCATTGTCTTCTCCAATTTGGTAAGACTCATCTGCTTTGTATCTGTGCAGAGAATATCTATCTTCAAAGGTATATACACCAACAGTTTTGATATTAATTTCTGTACAAGCCCTAAAAATTCTAATGGCAATTTCTCCTCTATTAGCGACAAGTACTTTATTTATTTTCATATTAATGGTGTATTTTGAAAATCAATTAGCGAATGTTAGTGATAAACCTAATATATGCAAATATATTTATCAATGGAGTTGCTATTGGAAAAAAATAATTAAATTTTTTAAGCAATATGCTTTTTGTAATAAGCATACAATTCATTACTTGAAGCACCAAACCATTTTTTTACATAAATAGTCCAGAAGTGGTATTGGAGCTTCCAGATTCCATGTTGTTTGTAGCGTCTTGCTGAGGTAATTAGTTTTTTATTAATGACTTTGAATTGTTTGCGTTTATAAAGTTCATTGATTAAGATATTATCTTCATAAATAATGTAATTCTCATCAAAACCTCCAATGTCTTCAAATAGTGTTTTTGCAATAAATTGACTTTGGTCACCACCTCTACAAGCTCTCCAATCAAACTGTGTTAACCAACTTGCTAGTCGCAACCACCAATGCCTATGGTCAAATTGCAACCTGAAACAACCTGCTTGATTCCCTTTTTCAACTTCATTAACAATGTATTGGTCAAAGTCTTTTGGTGGAAAGGAGTCTGCATGTAGGAAATATAAAATGCTTCCAGTTGCAATCTTAAAACCAGTGTTCATTTGTTTGGCTCTGCCTTTTGGTGAGTCAAGCAAAACGGTTTTTACTTGACTCATCAATCCTGAACTTGATTCAGGATCTTTTGAAGTTGCGCAAAATTGACTTACTATATCCTGTGAGCCATCAGTACTTCTACCATCAACAATAATAATTTCAGCTATGTTTTCTTTGGAAGAATTTTTTAATAAATGATTGAGCAGATTTTCAATAGTTTCTGCTTCGTTGAGAATTGGGATGATAATAGAAAGTTGGTATTTCATTTTTTGTCATTCCTGCGAAAGCAGGAACCTACTTTATTTGCGTGATTTTGTGGATTCCTGCCTACGCAGGAATGACAACTAATTTACTCATTCAATGCCCAATTGTAATCTTTGTAACGTTTTTTTGCGCTTGGTGAAATTTTTACTTCTGAATACTGATTTAAGAAATCAATCATACTGCCATTTTGTGTAAAATCTTTTGAAAACCAATCGAATATTTTGGAAATTTTAATGCTGTTTTGAGAAATTTCATTTCGGTTGTTGTCTGCTAAAAATTCTTTAGTTACATTTGTTAATTGACCTTCTAAATTTTCTGCAGTAAAAGCTTTGTTCTGTAATTTAGGACACGAATAAGAAGCACAAACAATGGCGAAATGAATACGAGGTTCGCTCATCTTTCTGAGTATTTCATGCTCTATTTCCTCTAAGCTATAAGTTTTGTTACCTAATTCCCATAAACGTTGTTCCCAAGGATTTTTGATATCTTTGATGCTTTCAATAGGATAGTTTCTAATGATTAAATCGACTGTTAAAGCATTGTAAGCATTAATCCAATAGGCTAGTTTTTGTTCTTTTGACCACGCTTTATTTGGAACATTTTCAGATAATAAATCAATGTAATTTTGAAGTTTACCCTTATCAGTTTTAAAACCCTTATAATCTACATTGCCATTTTTTGAGACATGACTTTGCAGTAAATCTGTCCACATTTTATGATTAAAATTCACATCTTTTGTTTCAGCGATTTCTACAGATTCAATGCTGCTTTTAAGATTGTTCTTGTTGGTTTGGCATCCAGATGCAATTAGTATAGTGTAGCCAATAATTATTAAATATTTCATCATGTGTAAGGCTTTATTTTTTATTTAATGGATACAATTCTTGTCCAATAAAATCTTTAGGAAAATGTTCATCACCTTCAAAACCTAATTCAATATCTCTTCCACTATGTGGAATGTAATCAGTTTTAAAAATGTAATCCCAGAGACTTAAAGTCAGTCCGAAATTTGCGCCATACCTTAAATGCTGAGGTAATTTTTTAGCGTGATGCCAAATGTGCATTTTCGGGTTGTTGAATATATATTTTAAGATACCATAATCCCAACCTAAATTTGCATGATTTAAATGACCAATAACTATTGCGAAAAAATGTACAATAGCCACATGTTGTGCATCAAAGCCACCAATAATGGCTATTGGGACATAAAGTATTGATTTATAAACGATAGGTTCCATCCAGTGATAACGCAAATGAGCTGCGAATCCCATTTCTTTTGCGCTGTGATGCACTTTATGGAAATTCCATAAGACATCTGAACGATGTAATAATCTATGAGTATTCCATTGCACAAAATCACTAATTAAAAAGAAAATAAACAAACCAAGTCCAAGAGGTAAATTATCAACATCAAATAATTGGAAGCTAGAAACAGACAATCCAATAATTCCTAAAACATCATTAAATAATTGTGATACAGTATTTGAAAGAGCAATGAGAATAATTAAATTCAATAAGAAGAAATTAAAGAACATATAAAAGGTGTCTAACCAAAAATCTTTCCTGAACAACGCTTGGTTTTTTCGCCAAGGAAATGCTATTTCCAATAACCAAACGATAATTGAAATAGCGATTAAACCATAAAAATAATTATCCCAATGGTTAATTGTAATTATTTCGTTTTTTAAATAATTCCAGTAGCCAGAGTAGGAGTTTTTAATAAGTTTTAAGTAATCATTCATAATTGTAAAAGTACTAAATATTGATGTCTAATTTAGTAACTTTCGATACTTAACAACAGCCTCCACCATCATAGTGATAAGTAGATTCGCTTATAAATATGTCGTCTCTTTTAAGAGAAGCTAAAGCTCCAGCAGTTTTATCACAAATAGCAAGTGGTTGATTTTTTAGCAAGATATGTCCAGCATTGTCATCAACAAAATCATCATCACCAAAATAAATGGCTGCTTTTCCTGTAAAAATGCATGGTCCATCTTTTGGCATTGGGTCTTTAATAGCAGCGACTTCAATAGATTCAATATAAATCAATTCATCTGTCGCATAATGTTTAGGGCTTAAGATTCTATAAGGTTTACGAGCTCTGATTTCAATGGTTCCAAATCCAGCATCTGTTAATGCTTTTACGTATTCATCAATAGGTAAGCTTCCGCTTAAGCATAACGCTCTAAGTCTATCATCATTTCTCAATTCAGCATTCATAGGTTGCTCACAAGTTGGATCGCTCATAACTAATTTCCCGTGAGGTTTTAAAACACGATACATTTCAGCAATGGCTTTTTTTAAATCGTCTGCTTTAAAAATATTAAACAAACAATTTTGGGCAGCCACATCAATACTATTATCTTCAACTGGAAGATTCATAGCGTCACCTTTTTTGAGGTCTACAAATTCACTTTTAAACCAATCATTTTGTGCTTCGGCCTCAATGAAATTTTTGCGAGAAGCTTCTAACATTTCATCAACGACATCTATACCAATAACACCATTCTTTTCACGGTTGAAGTACGAGAATTGTAATAATTCCATACCACCACCAACACCAACATAAAGCATTTTGGGATTGTTGGTTAAGTCGCGAGCGTGAACTGTTGATCCACATCCATAATTCATTTCCTGCATAATACGAGGAATTTTCAATCCTGGTAATTCCCAAATTGGGTTTGTGGTGCAGCATAAACCAACATCAGGAGTCAGTGCTGCTTCTTTATATAAATCATTTGTAGCGTCTAAATAGCTCATAATAAGTTTGTATTATAATAGTTTAGGATTATTGTCCAAATCGTTTTTTGTCTCTATAAAATTTTATTAGCGAATAAGCGGATGCTGCTCCTGCAAGAAACCAAAGGACTCTATAAATCCAAATGTTTATTTGCACATTAAACAATTCGCCATATTCTAAGTTTTGAGTAAAACTAGTCACAACTTTAAAAATTGACATAAAAACAATGACATAAGAAATG
Organism: uncultured Lacinutrix sp.; assembly: GCA_937916035.1. Lineage (GTDB taxonomy): Bacteria > Bacteroidota > Bacteroidia > Flavobacteriales > Flavobacteriaceae > CAJQLB01. Next base: position 3,060 of record CALGIH010000317.1, on the reverse strand, counting down.
ATACTTCTCAAATTACATTTTTTTAATTAGTTCCTTAAATAGGGTAATCATTTCTGGTTCGGCATTATATGCTATAGCAATGATTTCATCAATATTTACTGGTTTTAGATTATCTGGGTCGCATTCATCTGTTAAAACTGACACAGCAGCTACCTTTAATTTTAAATGATTGGCAACAATCACTTCTGGGACAGTACTCATTCCAACGGCATCAGCACCAAGTATTTTTAGCATTCTGTATTCAGCTCTGGTTTCAAGTTGAGGTCCAAGGACACTGGCATAAACGCCTACATGAAGTTTGATATTGTTGTTTTTAGCAATAGCTAAGAATTTTGAATTTATTTCTTCATTATAAGGTGCACTCATATCAACAAAACGTTCACCAAGTTGAGAAACCCCTTTAAAGGCTAATGGCGAACTACCTTGTAAATTAATATGGTCGTAAATAAGCATTAATTCTCCTTTTTTGAAATTCAAATTAATCGCTCCTGAAGCGTTAGAAACCAACAATGTGTGAATACCTAGTTTTTCCATAACACGAACAGGATACGTTGCATCTTGAAGCGTATAGCCTTCATACAAATGAAACCGACCTTCCATAACTATAACTTTTTTTCCTTCTAATTTTCCGAAGATTAATTTCCCTTTATGGAACTCAACTGTTGCTGTTGGAAAATACGGAATCTGATTATAGCTAACTTCTTTAATGACCTCTATTTCATTTATAAGTTGTCCGAGTCCTGTTCCTAATATAATGCCTATTTCAGGGGTGTCAAAGCCTTTTTTAATTAAATATTCGGTTGTTTTTTCTATTTGCTTAATCATTAGGAAATAAGTTTTAAAAATTCTGGATAATCTTCTAAGTCTTCAAAAGTATCAATATCATTTAAGCTTTCAATTAAGGATACTTTAATTTTTTTCTGTTTTAATTCTAATAGTGTTTCATCAAGTAGATTTGAAGTACTCCAAGCTTTATCTTCAAAAATGCAATTTTGTAGTTTAGACATTCCAACCAAATAATAGCCACCATCTTCAGCTGGACCAAAAACGACTGAACTTTGTTTTAGTGACATAAAACCTTTGTTAATAACAGTTTTAGAAATATTCGGCAAATCTGACCCAATTAATACAATTTCGGTATAACCATCATCGAATCCATCTTGAAAAGCATTACTCATACGTTCGCCTAAGTCACTTCCTTTTTGAACCGTTTTAAAATTATTTGGCCACTTTTCTTCTACAATAGCATCAGAAAAATATACTCGTATGTCTTGAGAAAGTTTCAAAGTGGCATTTTCGGTAACTTTAACCAATGCCTTATAAATAGTAAAAGCATTTTCGTTACCAACGGTTTTAGCTAAGCGTGTTTTTACTTTACCAAGCTTAATATTTTTTACAAAAATGATGAGTAACTCTTTAGCCATTCTGGGTCGTTTATTTATGAGATTCTTACTTTACTCATTGATTCTTATTTTTTAATATTGAATTCGTGAATCTCTGATTTTGCAGAAATAAGACTAAGCTACTGATCCTTGGCAACTACTTCCAGCGCCAGCTGTACAACCATAACAGTGTTGAGAAATAATAATATTTCTATCATTGAGTAAATCTTCATTGTAATCGCTAATATGTTTGACCTTACTTGCTACTTTTAAATCTAACATTTGATTAAAATCACAATCGTACAACCAGCCATCCCAACTTATGGAAATAGTATTGGTGCACATAACATTTGCAACAGCATCTGGATTGTATGCTTCAACTAAAGCATACATATAATCTTCATAATTTTCAGATGCAATCAAATAATCTAAAAACCTTGAAATAGGTAAATTGGTTATGGCAAATAAATTATGAAATCGAATATTGAAATCTTCTAATAAAGCTTTCTTGAAATCTTTTTCCATGGATGCTTGGTCTCCTGGTAAAAAAGCACCTGAAGGGTTATACACTAAATCTAATTTTAGGTCACTATCTGGCATTCCATATCCAATAGCGTTTAAATCTTGTAATGCTTTAATTGATTGGTCAAAAACACCTTCGCCTCTTTGTTTATCCGTTTTCCCACGTGTCCAATGTGGCATCGAACTCACAACATGCACGTTATGTTTTTTGAAAAAGTCAGGTAAATCGTAATACTTTTTATTAGCTCTAATAATGGTTAAATTGGAACGAACAATAAAATCTTTAATGCCTACTTTGGATGCTTCTTCAACAAACCATCTGAAGTTAGGGTTCATTTCTGGTGCTCCACCTGTTAAATCTAATGTGTGAGCCTCAGTAGTTTTTATAACCTCTAAACATTGTTGCATGGTTTCTATTGTCATTATTTCTTTTCGATCTGGGCCAGCATCTACATGGCAATGCTCACAAACTTGATTGCACATATAACCAAGGTTAATCTGCAATATTTCAAGTTTTTTTGGTCGTAATGGGAATTGGCCTATTTCGGCAATTTTATCTTTGAATGTTGGTAACTCACCAGTTTTGAAAATCCCGTTTGATAAAATTTCTAATTGCCTATTGCTATTCGCTAAATCACTTTCTCGTTTATGTAACGATTGTGTTTTAAGTTTTGTCATATTTATTTCCTAACCATCTAGTTTATTAACCTTATTCATCATTTGCACAGCATGAACCAAAGTTGCTCCACTTTTTATAGCTGCTCCAACATGTACTGCTTCCATCATTTCTTCCTTTGTAATACCTCGCTGTAGGCCATCTTTTGTATAAGCATCAATGCAATAAGGACATTTTTCAGTATGAGAAACAGCTAAAGCAATGAGTGATTTTTCACGAGCTGTAAGAGCACCTTCTTTAAAAACGGAATTGTAGTAATCAAAAAATTTAGTTCCTAATTCTTCACTCCATTCTGTGATGTTGCCAAATTTCCTTAGATCTGCTGGATCGTAATATGTTTTAGACATGTATTTGTATTTAAGTCGTTTTCTTTAGTTCGGATAATATACGAAAGATTACAAAAAAAACTTAGAAATCAAACATAGTAATTGTAAAACGTCAGCCTAATGTTTACCACTTAAGAGATAAAGTTAAGTAACA
>CALGIH010000316.1 GCA_937916035.1 uncultured Lacinutrix sp. | reverse complement strand
CCTTTTTTAATAAGCTATTGAGTGCAAAAGTTAACTATGATGAACGGTACAATTTTCAGTTTTTGTAGATTATGGAATTAGACTTACGAGCAACTGATAGAATTATTGAAATGGCCTGGGAAGATAGAACCACATTTGAAGCTATCGCGTTTCAATTTGGTTTAAAAGAACAAGAAGTCATTGAATTTATGCGAAAAGAACTGAAACCTAAAAGTTTCAAAATGTGGCGCAAGCGAGTTCAAGGCAGAAAAACAAAACATGAAAAACTAAGATCATTCCAAGAAGGACGTTTTAAATGTTCTAGACAAAAACAGATTACACACAACTCTATATCAAAACGTTAACATGCTTTGCTTAAAGATTAGATTACTTAAAGACAGCACAAAAAAAAGAACTTATGAACACAAAAGAATTAGTAAAAAGTAAACAAAACGGTCACAATTTAAACGCATTTGCAATTGACGACATTGGTGACGACCATTTATATACAGGATTAGAAACTCCTATGAAACCTGATGCTTTTAAAATTTCAGACGAGGAAAAGAAAGAAAAAATAGCCATTCTTTTTGAAGAAATTATGGACACTATGGGATTAGACTTAACAGACGACTCTTTAAAAGGCACGCCTAAACGTGTAGCTAAAATGTACATTGATGAAATTTTTTCAGGTTTAAATCCTGCAAACAAACCTCAAGTTGCCTTATTTGATAATAAGTATCAATACAATCAGATGTTGGTTGAAAAAAATATTACGTTTTATTCTAACTGCGAACATCATTTTGTTCCGATTATTGGTAAAGCACATGTGGCTTATATTTCCTCAGGTAAAGTTATTGGGTTATCTAAACTGAATAGATTTGTACAATACTATGCTAAAAGGCCACAAGTACAAGAGCGCTTAACAAATCAAATAGCAGAAGAGTTAAAATCGATATTACAAACGGATGATGTTGCAGTAATTATTGATGCCAAACATTTATGTGTCTCTTCTAGAGGCATAAAAGACGATACATCATCTACGGTGACTGCTTATTATGGTGGTGTATTCAATACATCACAAAAAATCACTGAATTACAAAACTATTTAAAATAATAAATCATGGATGTAGTAGAAAAAGCATTAGAATTTGAGCAAACTAAATTAAGGTCGTTAACTACAAGCGATAGAGTAAAAATATCAAGGCAAGCAAAATCATTGATATTAGAATTAAACCAGATATACAAAAGAAAAAAAGATGAAAAAATAATGGACATAATGAAACGTCTTACTGCTATAAAACAGAAAGTAGAAAAACGCCTTAAAGGCAGACCTTTAAACGAAGCTTATTAATGAAAACAATAATTATTGTTGGGGGAAGTAAAGGCATTGGTAATGCTTTGGTAAAGGTGCTTCTAAACTCCCATAAAGTCATTAATATTAGCAGAACTGAACCTGAAATAAATCATGAGAATTTTACACATATGTCATGTGATGTAATTTCAGAAGACTTACCAGAAATTGAAAAAGCTGATGGTTTGGTATATTGCCCTGGAAGTATTAACTTAAAACCGTTTCCTAGGTTGAGCATCGATGATTTTAAAACAGATTTTGAGATCAATGTACTTGGAGCCGTAAAAACCATACAAAAGTACCTTCCAATCTTAAAAAATGGAAATAAGCCATCAATTGTTTTATTTAGCACAGTAGCTTCTAAATTGGGCATGCCCTATCATGCAAGTATTGCTACATCAAAATCTGGAGTTGAAGGATTAGTAAAGTCATTAGGTGCAGAGTTAGCACCTATTATTAGAATTAATGCCATTGCTCCTACAGTTACAGATACTGATTTAGCATCAAAGCTATTAAGAAATGAAAAAATGATTGAAAATATCACTGAAAGACATCCTTTAAAGAAATTCTTAAAACCTGAAGAGGTAGCTGATATGGCAGAATTTCTGCTTTCTGAAAAATCAGCTTCAATCTCTGGTCAAGTTTTTGAAATGGATTGTGGTATTGTTACTTTTAAACTATAACATTATGAATTTTTTTAGCATGCTTACAAGTAAAGATTCAAAAAACAA
>CALGIH010000315.1 GCA_937916035.1 uncultured Lacinutrix sp. | reverse complement strand
ATTTTGTTAAGAATCAAGCCTGAAGCTGGAGCGATAAAATCCATAACTTCTATACTTTCGGGTAATAAGCTTTGACTAATATAATCTAAATTAATATCCCCTCTGCCTAATTTAATGAGTGCTCCCATCATCAAACGAATTTGATTTCTACCAAACCCTTTTCCCGTTACACGTAACAAATATGATTTTTCAGGAAAAAAATTGGCTGTATAAATGGTGTTTTCAATAAGTTCACAAGTATCAATAGTTCTAGTATATAAACCTTCATTTGTAGCTTTATAGCAATATGTTTTGAAATTATGAGTGCCTTCAAAAAGTTTAGATCCTTGTTGCATGAGCTCAATATCTAATGTATCTAGAATTGTGGTTAGTAAGGAGGCACAAAATGGATGGCATTTTTCGCTATGCGTAAAAAGATAGATATATTCCTTTGTTTTAGAGCTGTTTATAATATTAAAATCTTCTGAAACTTCTTTAATAGATAAGGCTCTAATATCTTGCGGCAAGTTTTTATTGAATAATTCAAGAAGTTCTGTTTCATTTTCTACTTTGTGATGCAGAAAAAGTTCAAAAGCAGCTTCATTTGCAGACACCATGGCATCAGTTCTTCCAGCAGCTAAGGTTTTAAAGTACCTATCTTCAAGAATGAACTTGAATGTTCTATCAATCATTAAATGAACCGTTTTTAAATTTGGCTGTTTTTGCCAACCATGAAAACGATAACCCAAATATTGAATTTTAAAAAGGTAAAAATATTTCTTTATGAACATAGCTGCAAGAACGCTATTTTAAAAAATACTTCAAAATATTAATGCCTCGATTTTAATACATCAACAATATCATTGAGTTTAAAACCTTTGGCTTGCAACAAAATTAAATAGTGAAATAATAAATCGGCACTTTCACTTAGGAATAATTCATCATTGCTGTCTTTAGCTTCAATAATCACTTCAACTGCCTCCTCTCCTACTTTTTGAGCAATTTTATTAATACCTTCTTTAAATAGCGAAGCAACATAAGAAGTGTCTTCCGTGGCTTTATTTTTTCTATTTTCAATGACAGTCTCCAATTCTGAAAGGAAACCAAAATCTTGTGTATTTGTCTCATTCCAACATGTATCTGTCCCTTTGTGGCATGTTGGTCCTTGAGGGTTTACTTTTACTAAAAGAGTGTCGTTATCACAATCATTGCTTAATGAAACAAGGTTTAATACGTTGCCACTTTCTTCACCTTTCATCCATAACCGTTGCTTACTTCTGCTGTAAAAAGTCACGTTTTTCGTTTTTAATGTTTGCTCTAAAGATTCCGCATTCATATAACCTAACATTAACACTGTTTTGGTGTTTACATCTTGAATGATTGCTGGAATAAGTCCTTCTGAATTGTATTTAACTTGCATATTAAGTGTTTTGTCATTGCGAAGCCTGACACATTTGTCAGGATGTGCAATCTTTTTAGT
>CALGIH010000314.1 GCA_937916035.1 uncultured Lacinutrix sp. | reverse complement strand
TAGCAACCCATGGCACAGATAAATATAAAGAAGCTGTAGAGAGAGGGATTGAATTGGCTCAAATTGCAGGAAGAATGATTGAAGAAGATCCTAATGTGGAATTGGTACGAGAACCAAGTTTATCGTGTGTCCTATTCAGAAGAAAAGGATGGAAACCAGAAGAGTATACGCAGTGGACGTATGAAAACCACGATAAAGGTTTAGCATTAGTAGCACCAACAAAGTGGAAACAAGGAGATCATTTTGAAACAGTAACGCGTTTTTGTTTTATCAACCCTGATACAACAGAAGAAGATATTAGAATTATTTTAGATACTATGGCTTAAAATCAATGTTAAGTTCTTGATTTTCGGTTAGGACCAACCATTGATTGTATACGTTTTGGTAACTATTTCTAATGGTATCTATTGTGACGTCTGTTAGATTCTTAGGAAATGGTAAGTTGTTGTCTTTTAGCACAGCTTCTAATTCTTTAATAAATATATCGTTGTGACCACTATTTAAAAACTCTACTTCCAACAAGTTCACAATATGTTCGGTAACAAAACCTTCTTTTTGTAAGTTTTCAGGCTTTACGGCAAAAGGCTTTTGGGCTTTTGGTTATTCAAAATCATTGATGTTATAACCTTCGTTTATAATTCCATAAAATGCTTTAGAAAATCTTAAAGTAGATTCTCCAGCTTAATGGGCTAAATCATGAGTTTCTAAACCTCGATGTAACTTTGACCAAGTCGTAGAGCCATCATTTCTAGTACTGCTAAAAATGCTTGGTTTGGTTAGCATCTTTTTGAGTGTTATGGTCATCATCAATTTGTTAAAAACTTCTAGAAAAATACTAAAAATTTATAAACTTAAAAGTTGCTAAAAAAACGCAAATGATTACTTTTGCACATGCAACATGACAAGGTACTAATTTTAGACTTCGGATCGCAATACACACAGCTTATTGCACGTCGAGTAAGAGAACTCAACATTTATTCCGAAATTCATCCATTCAACAAAATTCCAGAAAACATAGATGATTACAAGGCAGTAATCCTTTCTGGAAGTCCATTCTCAGTTAGAGGAGACCAAGCTCTACATCCCGATCTTTCCCAAATACAAGGGAAGAAACCATTATTAGGTGTGTGTTATGGAGCACAGTATTTAGCGCACTTTTCTGGCGGAAATGTTGCGCCTTCAAACACTAGAGAATATGGTAGGGCTAATTTATCGTATGTTAAAGAAGGGGAAGCCTTTTTTAAAGGTATTTCGAAAAACTCACAAGTATGGATGAGTCATAGTGATACCATTAAAGATTTACCAACTAATGGAGAATTGTTAGCTAGCACTCATGATGTGGAAAACGCTGCTTTCAAAATAAATGGCGAAAAAACTTTTGCTATTCAATTTCATCCTGAAGTATATCATTCAACTGATGGAAAACAATTACTGGAAAATTTCTTAGTAACTATTGCTGAAGTAAATCCAGATTGGACGCCAGATTCTTTTGTTGAAGAAACTATTGAAGCATTAAAAGAAAAGATTGGCAATGATAAAGTAGTTCTTGGTTTATCAGGAGGAGTAGATTCTACAGTAGCTGCGGTTTTATTAAACAAAGCTATTGGAAATAACTTGTATTGCGTATTTGTAAATAACGGTTTGCTTCGTAAAAACGAGTTCGAAAATGTATTGAATCAATACGAAGGCATGAATCTTAATGTTAAAGGCGTTAATGCTTCGGCACGCTTTTTGGATGCACTAGCTGGAGAAAGCGACCCAGAAAAGAAACGTAAAGCAATAGGTCGCGTGTTCATTGAAGTATTTGATGATGAAGCGCATTTAATAGAAGGTGTAAAATGGTTAGCACAAGGCACCATTTATCCTGATGTTATAGAAAGTATTTCGGCGACTGGAGGACCAAGTGCAACGATAAAAAGTCATCATAATGTTGGAGGCTTGCCAGATTTTATGAAACTAAAAGTGGTAGAACCGTTAAGAGCATTATTTAAAGATGAAGTAAGACGTGTTGGTGCTTCTTTAGGGATCGATCCAGAATTGTTAGGCAGACATCCTTTTCCAGGACCAGGTTTAGCCATCAGAATTTTAGGAGATGTTACACCAGAGAAAGTGCGTATTTTACAAGAGGTTGATGCCATTTTTATCAATGGATTAAAGGCAGCAAATTTGTATGATAAAGTGTGGCAAGCAGGAGCAATGCTTCTTCCAGTAAATAGTGTTGGTGTCATGGGAGATGAACGTACCTATGAAAAATGTGTAGCGCTTAGAGCAGTAGAAAGCACTGATGGTATGACAGCAGATTGGGTAAATTTACCTTACGAGTTTTTGCAAAAAACATCAAATGATATAATAAATAAGGTGAAAGGCGTTAATAGAGTAGTATATGATATTAGCTCAAAACCACCTGCAACTATAGAATGGGAATAGTATTTAGATGTGACTTACATGTGTCTAAATCTATAAAGAGATATGTCACGTATATACTTTAAATTAAAAGAATGAAAAAATATTTAATAGCACTTAGTTTTGTTTTTGCATTTTGTAGCACTTTAATAGCTCAAAATTATAAGACTCAGAAGGTAAATCCAGGAGAAACTATTGAGGAAATTGCCAGAAAATATTTGGTAACTCCTTTTGATATTTATGCACTTAATCCTGATACAAAAACAAGTTTACAACCAAATGCTGTTTTAATAATTCCGAATTCAAGATTTTTAGAAACTTCAGTTGAAGTTGAAGAAATTCAACTTGTTGGATATGAATCTCATAAAGTTAGGCGTAAAGAAACCTTATATGGTATTGCACAAAAGTATAATATTTCGGTTGATGAAATTAAAAAGCACAACACAAGCTTATATTCTGAAAACCTTAGAAAAGGAGATAAGATTCAAATTCCTAAATACAGTAAAGTAACAATTAAAAGTAATTTAGGAAATACGATTAAAAAATATACAGTTTTACCAAAAGAAGGAAAATGGCGTATTGCTTATAAATTCGGAATTTCAGTTTCTGAACTACAAGCCTTAAACCCTAAAATTAAGGATGACTTACAAGAAGGGCAAGAAATAAACGTGCCTAATATTGCAAATAACGAAGAAAAGGTTGTTGAAGAATCTTACAGCTATTACACAGTATTACCAAAAGAAGGCTTTTATAGATTGAAAGTAAAATTAGGCTTGGATCAAGACCAATTGGTTGCTTTAAATCCTGAATTAGAAGATGGCAATCTTAAAGAAGGTATGATTTTGAAAGTGCCATTAGATACTGCGAATTTAGTAGAGGTCACTGATTTTAACTATACGTCCTTAGCTAAAAGCATCACTAATTTTAAGAAGAAACGATTAGCAGTTATGATCCCGTTTAAATTGAATGGTATTGATTTTGATTCTATTAATGTTGTTAAAAGACAGATTAGAAATGACAGATTGTTAAGCATCTCTATCGATTTTCATTCAGGAGTGTTAATGGCTTTAGACTCTGCGAAACAGTTAGGTATTTCTACCAAGTTGGATGTATATGACACCAAAGGAAAAGTGACAGAAGTATCTTCAATTATTAGCGATAACGATTTTTTAAATTACGATGCTGTCATTGGACCATTTATAGCGAGTAATTTCGATCGTGCTGCTGAGATGTTAAAACGAGATAATGTACCAGCTATATCACCTTTAACTGTTCCTAAAACCTTATATGATAATGTTTTTCAAACGGTTCCTTCAGATGATTTATTATTAAATAGTATCGTGAATTTTGTAAAAAAAGATTCCACTCAAAAAACAATAGTTATCATTGCCGATGAAGCACATCGTGCTACAAGCAATGCCTTAAAAGCTCAATTAGGTTACGTAAAACAAATTTTTGCCAGAAAAAACAAAGAGGGTAAAGAAGCTTTTTTTATTTTGAGCGATGATATTCAAACACTACTAAAAGAAGGACGAAATTATGTGTTTCTTGAAACCAATAACGAAGGCTTTATTTCAAATGTGTCAAGCATGCTTAATGGTTTTAATGGAATTACTATTGAAGGAACTAAAGATGAACCCATTGAAGTAGAACGAGAAGTTATATTAGTAACAACCAAAAAAGAAGAGGCTTTTGAAGGTGAGAACATTTCAAATTCTGATTTATCAAAACTCAAGTTTCATTATCCATCCTATAACTTAGATTACGATTCTGATAGTTCTAATTCCTTTGTTAAGCGTTATCAGAATGTTTATGGAGGCTTGCCTAGTAAATATGCAACACGTGGTTTTGATTTAACTATGGATATTTTATTGCGTTTAGCAACAGCAGACAATTTATACAATGCAGCAGACAATACCATGGAAACTCGCTATGTAGAAAACAAATTCCGTTACTCAAAAAAACTCTTTGGTGGTTATTACAACGAAGCTGTGTTTATTGTAAAGTACGACGATTTAAAAATCGTTGAGGTAAAGCAATAACTCAAGTTTCATACTAAACGATCTTATTTTATCGTTTACAATAATTATGTATAAACTCCTTATCGTTTGTTTTTTTGGTTTGGTTTTGGTTCAAGATGAACGTGTAGTAACCTGGAACCATAATTTGCAATTGGAATGGGAGAATTTTAATGGGAAGCCAAAACTTGGAACAACGGTTGCAGCAGTGACAGCTTCTGGAATATCCTTTGGTTTTTCTTCCAAAACATCTACAACACGACTCGTTGAGTATTCTGCGTTTGTAGATGCTCAATTTTATCCAGATAAATCTTGGTATATAAAAGAACGTGCTGATAGTATTATTTTAGACCATGAACGGTTGCATTTTGATATCACCGAACTTCATGCGCGTAAGTTTAGAAAACGCATTGCGTTATCAAAGTTCGATCTGCTAATTAGTGATCAAATGGAACGTATTCATACAGCCATAAATGATGAGTTGAGGCAAATGCAACAAAAGTATGACCAAGAAACGAACCATTCGCAACAAATAACAAAGCAAAAAGAATGGCAACAATACATTAAATTAGAATTAGAAAAACTAGCTTACTACAAATAAATGCTCGACCAAGACCAAAGTAAACGATTTTTACTCAAACTAGCCAATACCAGAATGCCGTATGGTAAATTTGAAGGTAGATACATGATAGACTTACCAGAATATTATGTGGTGTGGTACAGGAACAAAGGATTTCCTAAAGGGCAAATAGGCGAAATGCTGGCAACGGTTTATGAGCTTAAATTAAATGGTTTGGAGGAGTTGGTTAGGAAGCTTAGAAAATTATAAACAGATTAATTTTTTGGTTTTTCTGATTCCTGGTTTTGAATATATTCCCAAATTTCAGGATCAATAGATTTCCAATAAACTTCAAAAAATGCTCTATTTTTCTTATTATCACTTTTAATTAAATTTCCAAGGCGGCTTTTAAATC
>CALGIH010000313.1 GCA_937916035.1 uncultured Lacinutrix sp. | reverse complement strand
TAAACTAGATGCAGCCACACCAACAGACGATTCAAAATCGAGACCTAGCATTGAAAAGCCTAAAGCACCAACTATAAAGGATAACATATACAAAATAAAGAATGCTAGAATATTAAAAACGATATCTCCAGAAATTGACTTTTTATTATATCGAACTGGCAAAACTGCATTTGGATGCAAAGTTCGCTTAAATTCAAGGAATCCATTTTTTATAGTTATTAAATGGCGAACAACTTTGACACCACCTGATGTACTTCCTGCCGAACCACCTAAAAACATGAGCCCGAAAAAGAATACTACTAAAAATGGTGTCCACAACGTATAGTTAGCAGTCACAAAACCTGTTGTAGTAATGATTGCTAATACTTGAAATAAGGCATGCCTAAAAGAGCTTTCAGCTTCTCCTAAAACCATAGGATGATTTATGGTTGATGCAGAAACATCAGCATTAACATAAATAATACATGCAGCTATGACCGTAAAAATAGCAACGAATTTGAAATATAATTTAAACTCTTCATCCTTAATAATTTTTAGAACCTTTCCTTTAAAAGCAAAATAGCTTAGCACAAAATTAGTTCCTGCCAAAAACATGAATACTATGATGATATACTGAATAATAGGCTTATCATTCCAAAACGCGACACTGACATTTTTTGTAGAAAAACCTCCAGTTGATAAGGTTGCCATAGAATGATTTATGGCATCAAAAAACGTCATACCAGCAACTTGAAGTAAGATCGTTTCCGCAACTGTATAACCAAAATAAATCAACCATAATCGTTTGGCTGTATCTGTTATTCTTGGATGTAGTTTATCTGCACTTGGCCCTGGAGCTTCAGCTGCAAACAACTGCATACCACCAATGCCAAGTAATGGTAATATTGCAATTGCAAGCACAATAATCCCCATTCCACCAATCCAATGAGTTAGGCTTCTCCAAAACAAAATCCCTTCTGGCAGTGATTCAATATCATTTAATATAGTAGAACCTGTTGTTGTATATCCAGAAATGGTTTCAAAAAAAGCATCTGTAAAACCGGGAATTGATTCAGTAAATAAATAGGGCATTGTTCCTGAAAAAGCCATAATAAGCCATCCAAAGGTTACAACAATATACCCCTCTCGTTTCCCCATTTCTTTATTAGGGCTTTTAGTGACTAACATTGTTAAACCACCAAATACTAGAACAATTAAACCAGCTATAGAAATCTGTAAAGTGGCTCCATCCTTATAAATCAAGCTTATAAGAGCAGCCAGAAACATAAAACCACCATTAAACAATAATAGTAATCCTAAAAAATGAAAGATGAGTTTGTAGTTGAGTTTCATCTATAGATTTTTATTGCTAATTAATTGTCAGATGTAATTCGCAATCTAACATTTAGGTTAATATTGAAATTTTTAACGATGCTCATTTCATCAAGTTAATTAGAAGAAAAATCTTTCTACTTTTTTAATTGATTGTCGCAAAGAGCAAACCACAATTCTATCTTCTGATTGCACTTTAAAATCTCCAAGGGCAGTAATTCCTTCTCCATTTCTAACAACGCCTCCTATTATAGCAGATATCGGAAAATCTAAATCTTTGATGCGTTTATTACAAATTTTAGAAGTTGGTTTTACAATAAATTCCAGAATCTCAGCATCCATATTATTGAGTTTGGTCATTGCAACAACCTCTCCTCTTCTAATATGCCTAAAGATGCTATTAGCAGCTAATAATTTTTTATTGATTATAGTATCAATTCCAATGGAATGCGACAATTCAAAATAGTCTATATTTTCAACCAAAGCCACGGTTTTCTTAACACCTTTTGACTTTGCAACCAAACAAGACATTATATTGGTTTCAGAATTTCCGGTAACAGAAATAAAAGCATCCATGTCTTGAATGTTTTCTTCTTCAAGCAATTCAACATTACGTCCATCACCATTAATGACTAATGTATCTGGCAAATCATCAGCAAGATCAAATGCTCGATCTTTTTCTTTTTCAATTAGTTTAATTTTGAATTTACTATTGGTTAGTCCACGTGCTGCTTTTGACCCAATTCTTCCACCTCCAAGAATCATGACATTTTTAATATCAGTTCTTATTTTTCCAGTAAGCTTACATAATTCTTCATCACCTCCTTTTGAAGTCATAAAAACTACATGATCACCTTCCTTAAGTACAGTATCACCTCTTGGAATGATGGTAAGATGAGTTCCAAAACGTTGAATTGCGATAGGCACAAAGTGTACTTCTGGCATTAATTTAGCCGCTTCCTTTATTGATTTTCCAACAATTATTGCCGTTCTTGATAAATTTAAACCTAGCATTGTTAAAGCTCCATCCTCAAAAGCATATGTATCATTAAATACCGATTGTTTAAGCAAAAGCTCAATCTCATCAGCAGCTAAAGACTCAGGTGAAATAAGTTCGTCAATACCAAACCTCGCAAAACCAACTTCTTCCTTCATATCAATAAACTCAGTATTTGAAATTCTTGCTATTGTTTGCGAAGCTCCTAATTGCTTTGCCAAAACACACGCAGTAATATTGGTGGTTTCTGACGCTGTAACTGCTATAAACAGTTCTGTATCATTAATTCTAGCTTCTTTTAGTATCGCTATAGACGTAGCATCGCCTTTAATCACTTTTATGTCTAAGTGAGAATCAGCATACATAAGGCTTTCCTTTTTTGAATCTATTAATGTGATTGCCTGAGATTCATAAGATAATAATTTTGCTAAATGAAATCCTACTTCACCAGCTCCAGCAATTATTATTTTCATGTAATGATATAATTAAAAAGATGTGCAAATATAATTTAATTTTAGGGATTTGTTGCTGAAATCCATTTCTTTGCACAAATACTAAACAAGCCTTAGCCTTTTATCAATGTCAAAAAAAATAACACCTTATAAAAACAGTAATCTGAGCAAAAAAGAACAGGTTACACAAATGTTTGACACCATTTCAAAAGAATATGACAGCCTAAATCGTGTTATTTCTTTTGGTATTGACATAAAATGGCGAAAAAAAGTAGTTTCCATTGTTGGCAAACAAAACCCAGATACTATTCTTGATATTGCTACAGGAACAGGCGATTTGGCTATAAACCTAGCTAAAACCAATGCTTCAAAAATTGTTGGTTTTGATATTAGCCCTGGAATGTTGGAAGTTGGGAAGCAAAAAATCGCTAAAAAAAAGTTGAACAACAAAATTGAAATGGTATTAGGTGATTCTGAAAAAATGCCATTTACCGACAATTCATTTGATGCTATAACTGTTGCTTTTGGAGTTAGAAATTTTGAAAATTTAGAAAAAGGCTTAACTGAAATATTACGAGTGCTTAAACCAAATGGAACATTCGTTATCTTGGAAACCTCAGTTCCAGCAAAAACGCCTTATAAACAAGGTTATAAATTTTACACAAAACGCATTTTACCATTGATTGGAAAATTATTTTCAAGAGATAAAGTTGCTTACTCATATTTATGTGAATCTGCATCTGTTTTTCCTTATGGTGAAGCTCTTAACAATATTTTACGTAAAATTGGGTTTATAAATGCTGAAGCTTTGCCGCAAACATTTGGTGTAGCAACTATTTATACAGCATCTAAATCTTAACATGAAAAAACTACTTTTTGTTTTATCGTTTATTTTATCAGCTCTGACTGCTAACGCTCAGTTATTTACTAAAGAAAGTATAAAGAATCAAGAGAATATTGACAAGATGAAATATTCTTGGGGTTATTTTCTTGGATTTAATAATTATGACTTTAATTTTGATTACAATCAAGATCGTGAAGACATTCAAGTAGAAAAAAGTCTAGGTTTTAATGTTGGCTTGATTGGTAATATGCGCATAAATGAGCATTTAGATTTGCGTCTTGAACCTGGATTAATTATTTCGAGTAGAAATTTAATATATGATGAAAGTTATTTTGAAGGAACTGATTTTAATAATTCAGATTTGATTCGTGAAGTAAGCTCAACTTATATTCATTTCCCTTTACTATTGAAATTTTCAGCTAAACGTTTTAATAATATTAAGCCTTTTGTTGTTGGAGGTTTTTCGGCAGCATTAAATCTTTCAAGTAATGAAGAAAATCCCGATGACAACCCTGTTGGTCAGTTTAGAACCAAAAGAGGCATGCTGTTTTATGAACTTGGTATTGGTATTGATTTGTATTTATTCTATTTTAAGTTTACACCTTCTATTCGTGGTGTGTTTGCTATAAACGATGAACTAATTAGAGATAATGACGATGCGAACAGTCCGTGGACAAGTAATGTACACAGTATGAAAACTAGAGGCTTGTTTATTAATTTTACATTTCAGTAAATGTTAGGTATTAAGTTGTAGAGATGTTCAGTTACTTCAACTAAACAAAAAACAGACAAACAACTAACTTCTTCTAAACTCACTCAATAAAATAGCCGCAGCATTGGCTACATTGAGACTTTCAGTTTGTTGCAAATCTCCAAAACGAGGTATTGAAATTCGCTTCGTAATCAAACCTTCAATATCATTTTGAATGCCATTGGCTTCGTTTCCTAGTACCAAAATACCTTTGTTTGGCAAAGTTGAATGATAGACATTCTCTCCATCCATGAAAGCACCAAAACTAGTGATGCTCGTATCTTTCAAAATCTGTGATAAATCCTTGTAAACAACATTTACACGAGTAATGGAACCCATTGTAGCCTGAATCACTTTTGGATTGTAACAATCTACCGTTTCAGTATTACAGATTAAGTCTTTTATTCCAAACCAATCGCATAAACGTATAATAGTCCCTAAATTTCCAGGATCTCTCAAATTATCCAATGCAACTACCAAATTATTAAAATCAACGTTTTCTCCTTCCGGAATTTCAAATAATGCAAAAACATCATTTGGTGTTTTTAAAGTACTTATTTTTTGTAGCTCGTTTGGTGTGATTTTTGTTTGTAAAACATCTTTAACATCAAAATCACTTCTAGTCGTATATAATTGATGAAGTTTAAATTTAGAATTTAATAACTCGTTAATAGTTTTAACGCCTTCAGCAAAAAATAATTGATGCTGAGTGCGAAATTTTTTCTGACGCAAACTCGTTATTAATTTTATCTGACTTTTACTGAGCATACAAATACAAGTTTTTTTTGATATGATAAAGAAACGAAAAAATCTATATTTAAAACGGAAATAAT
>CALGIH010000312.1 GCA_937916035.1 uncultured Lacinutrix sp. | reverse complement strand
ACATACATGCCATTTTTGTTAACCTTGTTTTTCTTTATTTGGATAAACAACGTTATAGGTTTAATTCCTTTCTTTCCATTTAGCAGTAATTTGAGTGGTAATATCGCCTTTACGTTAACATTGGCGGCTATCACATTTTTAATTACACTATTTAGTAGTAAAAAATACTATTGGAAACATATGCTATGGATGCCAGGACTTCCAGTACCAATGAAGTTGTTCTTAGCGCCAATTGAGTTTATGGGAATGTTTATTAAACCAATTGCGTTAACCATTCGTTTATTTGCAAATATTACAGCGGGACATATTATAGTATTGAGCTTAATATCACTAACATTTATCTTTAAAAACTATGCAGTTGGAGCTGGTTCAGTTTTATTTGTAGTATTTATAAGTGTAATAGAAGTGTTAGTAGTAGCAATACAAGCATATATATTTACAATGCTTTCAGCCTTATATTTTGGTCAAGCATTAGAAGAAGATCACGAACATTAATTAATTTTTAAATATTTGAAACTATGAGTTTAGCATTATTACAAGAAGCAGCAATCAACTTTGGACCTATCGCAGCTATTGGAGCTGGTTTAGCAGCCATTGGTGGTGGTATTGGTGTTGGTAAAATTGGTGGAGCAGCTATGGAAGCTATGGCGCGTCAGCCAGAAATGCAAGGTAAACTTCAAGGATCTGCAATCGTTCTTATTGCCTTTATTGAGGCAGTAGCACTTTTTGGTGTGGTTGTATCGTTTCTTGTTGCATCTTAAAACAAAAAATAGAGGTATAACGGTTGGTTATATCTCTATTTTACTATTTAAAAAATTAGTTTAAATAATAAAACAATATGGATTTAATTACACCAGAATTAGGACTTATTTTTTGGACAGGAATCTCATTCTTGATTCTACTTTTCATATTAGCAAAATTTGCTTGGAAACCTATTTTAAAATCAGTTAATGATAGAGAAGAAGGTATAAAAGAAGCATTAGAATCTGCAGAAAAAGCACGCCGTGAAATGCAAAATCTTAAAGCAGATAATGAACGCATTTTAAAAGAAGCTCGAGTTGAACGTGAAACAATGCTTAAAGAAGCTCGTGAAATCAAAGCAAAAATGATTACTGATGCAAAAGAGGAGGCTCAAATTCAAGCAAACAAAATGATTGAGCAGGCTCAGATTGCTATTGAGAGTGAGAAAAAATCAGCAATGGCTGAATTAAAAAATCACGTCGCAGGTTTATCAGTAGACATTGCTGAAAAAATGATAAGAGAACAGTTATCTAACAAAGAGAAGCAACTTAAGTTAGTTGAAGATATGTTAGCTGAAGCAAAGTTAAACTAGAATCATGGCACAAACAAGAGCAGCAATACGATATGCAAAAGCAGTTTTAGATCTTGCTAACGAGCAAAACTCTGCAAGTATAGTTAATGGTGATATGAAGTCTATTGTTAATGCTGTCGCAGGAAGCAAAGATTTAAGTGATATGCTTCAAAGCCCTGTGATAAATTCAGTAGTAAAAAAAGCAACTCTTTTAGAAGTGTTTCCAGGTTTGAATACACTCAGCGCTAAACTTATAGATATTCTTGTTAAAAATAAGCGTATTAATATATTAGATGCCGTTGCTCAAAAAATAAATAGGTTGTTTGATGAATCTCAAGGTATTCAAATAGCAAAAGTTACAACTGCAATTCCTTTATCAGATGATTTAAAAGTGAAAGTAATTGCAAAAGTAAAAGAGTTAACAGGAAATGATGCCGAGATTCAAAATACGGTTGATGAGTCTATCCTAGGAGGATTCATTCTTCGCGTTGGAGATATACAGTACAATGCTAGTATTGCAAATAAACTAGATAAATTAAAAAGAGAATTTATATTAAACTAAGACTTGCCCTAAGCTTGTCGAAGGGACTAAATATTAAAAAAGATGGCAGAAGTAAAACCAGCTGAAATATCAGCAATCTTAAAGAAACAATTGTCAGGATTTGAAGCATTGGCTTCATTAGACGAAGTAGGATCAGTATTAACCATTGGTGATGGTATTGTACGTGCTTATGGATTGTCGAATGTACAATATGGTGAGTTAGTAGAATTTGAAGGAGGTCTTGAAGGAATTGTACTTAACTTAGAAGAAGATAATGTAGGTATTGTACTATTAGGACATTCAAAAGGAATTAAAGAAGGATCTACTGTAAAACGTACTGAACGTATTGCATCTATTAATGTAGGTGAAGGTATTGTTGGTCGTGTTGTTGATACTTTAGGAAATCCAATTGATGGTAAAGGTCCAATATCTGGAACAACTTATGAAATGCCTTTGGAGCGTAAAGCGCCAGGAGTTATTTATAGAGAACCAGTAACGGAACCATTACAAACAGGGATTAAGGCAATTGATGCAATGATTCCAGTTGGTAGAGGTCAACGTGAGTTAGTTATTGGTGATAGACAAACTGGTAAAACAGCTGTTTGTATTGATACTATCTTAAATCAAAAAGAATTTTACGATGCAGGTGAACCTGTATATTGTATATATGTTGCTGTTGGTCAAAAAGCTTCAACAGTGGCTTTAATTGCTAAAACTCTTGAAGAAAAAGGAGCTTTAGCTTACACAACAATAGTAGCTGCAAATGCATCAGATCCTGCTGCAATGCAAGTTTATGCGCCTTTTACAGGAGCATCTATTGGTGAGTATTTTAGAGATACTGGTCGTCCAGCACTTATCGTCTTTGATGATTTATCTAAGCAAGCAGTTGCTTATCGTGAAATCTCATTATTATTACGTCGTCCTCCAGGACGTGAGGCGTATCCAGGAGATGTTTTCTACTTACACTCTCGTTTATTAGAGCGTTCTGCAAAAATAATTAATGACGATGCAATTGCTAAGCAAATGAATGATCTTCCAGATTCATTAAAACCAATAGTAAAAGGTGGTGGTTCATTAACAGCATTGCCAATTATTGAAACACAAGCAGGAGATGTTTCTGCTTATATTCCAACAAACGTAATTTCTATTACTGATGGACAAATCTTCTTGGATGGAGATTTATTTAACTCTGGTGTTCGTCCAGCAATTAACGTAGGTATTTCTGTATCTCGTGTTGGTGGTAATGCTCAGATTAAATCAATGAAAAAAGTTGCAGGAACATTAAAATTAGATCAAGCTCAATTCCGTGAATTGGAAGCCTTTGCTAAGTTTGGATCTGATTTAGATGCATCTACTTTAAATGTCATTGAAAAAGGAAAACGTAATGTTGAAATTTTAAAACAAGCACAAAACGATCCATTTACAGTTGAAGATCAAATTGCTATTATTTATGCAGGATCTAAAAACTTATTAAGAGATGTGCCAGTTCAGAAAATAAAAGAATTTGAACTTGATTATCTAGAGTTTTTAAAAGCTAAACATGCAGATGTATTATCAACTTTAAAAGCTGGAAAATTAACTGATGAAGTTACAGATATATTAAGTAGTGTAGCAAAAGATTTATCAGCAAAATATAGAGCTTAAATTATTAACGAAATGTCACTCTGAGCACAGTCGAAGAGTCTTTATAAAAATAAAGAATGGCTAATCTTAAAGAAATACGTAACAGAATATCATCAGTGTCATCAACGATGCAGATTACTAGCGCCATGAAAATGGTGTCTGCTGCAAAATTGAAAAAGGCCCAAGATGCTATTACAGCTATGCGACCTTATGCAGATAAGTTAACTGAGCTTTTACAAAGCTTGAGTGCAACTCTTGATGCAGATTCTGGAAGTAAATATGCAAACCAACGTGAGGTTAAGAAAGTATTATTAGTTCCAATCACATCGAATAGAGGATTGGCTGGAGCTTTCAACTCTAATATTATTAAGGAAACGATTAAAGTAGTTTCTGAAACGTATGCAAACCAAGAAGTAGCATATTTAACTATTGGTAAAAAAGCAAATGATACCTTTAAAAAATCTAATAAAGTAATCGCAAACAAAAGCAATGTTTATGATGATTTGACTTTTGATAATGTTGCTGAAATAGCAGAATTATTAATGGATAAGTTTGTATCTGGTGAAGCTGATAAAATTGTTTTAGTTTATAATAAATTCAAAAACGCTGCAACTCAAGAGATAATGACTGAACAATTTTTACCAATTGTTCCAGTTGAAGGAGAAGCAAATGTGAATTTAGATTATCTTTTCGAACCTTCAAAAGTTGAAATCGTTGAGCAATTAATTCCGAAGTCTTTAAAAACGCAATTGTATAAGGCTATTAGAGATTCTTATGCAAGCGAACATGGAGCACGAATGACAGCAATGCACAAAGCAACTGATAATGCTACAGAGTTAAGAGACCAGCTTAAATTAACTTACAATAAAGCACGTCAAGCATCTATTACAAACGAAATCTTAGAAATTGTTGGTGGAGC
>CALGIH010000311.1 GCA_937916035.1 uncultured Lacinutrix sp. | reverse complement strand
CAAAATTATTTGAATTTGTTTTTACTGCATCTCTATCTGGAAACTCATGGTTTGGTCTTAAAAAAATAAATGAAGAAACCACAGATTTCATTCTAGACGATTTAACAATAATAGAATTAGAGTAAGAATAACTGCGTTTAACATAAGACATAGTTTATTGAAACGGAATAAAATAAAAGCTATAGCAAACATTCTTATTGAATATAAATTAGTCTATTAATTGCAATCCTTATTTAGGTGGAAATCACTTTTTATCTAAGGTTTATGATAAAAAACTTTCGATTAGGCCTTTAGAGTGACTGGTTGAAAGAATAGGGAAGTCGAACCAATTTTGTAATTCTCTTTTGAATCCTGCCTTGTTTAAATAATCATTTAATGCAAGATTCAATCCTTTAGTATATTTAGGATGATCGGCTCCTTGAGGGTCTTCGTGGTACAAATCGTTTTGAGCAAATCCTTCAAAAACAGGTCCAGTTATTTCTATTCCAAATTCTTGAGGATTCTTACCAATTGGACTATGAACCGTTGTTGTGAATAGATGCCAAAATGCAGACTGAATACAGTCTCTTTCAAACAATTGTCTCACAACCTCGAGTGAATCAATGGTCTCTTGCTCAGTTTGAGTGGGAAAACCATACATAAGGTAGGCATGAACCATGATATTATTTTTAGAAAAAACATTAGTAACTCTAGCAACTTGGGCTATATCAACTCCCTTTTTCATTTTAGCCAATAATCTATCTGAGGCTACTTCCAATCCACCAGTTACAGCAATGCAACCTGATTTTGCCATTAACTCACATAATTCAAAGTCGAATGTCTTTTCGAATCTAATGTTCGTCCACCAAGAGATGTTTAACTTTCTCTCTATCAGTTTTATGGACAAAGCCCTTAACATTTTAGGCGGAGCAGCTTCATCAACAAAATGAAAACCAGTAATGCCTGTATCCTTAATTATTTTTTCAATTTTATCTACTAAATCCTCTGCCGTTGTGTTTTGGTAATTACCAATATAATCCAAGCTCACATCACAAAACGAACATTGTTTCCAATAGCAGCCATGAGAAATAGTCAATTTATTCCATCTAGCATCCGTCCACATGCGATGCATGGGATTTACGACATCCAAAAATGATACATATTTATCAAAAGGCAACCCAGAATAATTTGGTGCAGGTAAGTTTTTATGATGATAAATGGTGTTTGGAATTTTATTCTTGTAAACGACCTGATTGTCTTCTAGTACAAACGTTCTTTCCAGTTCATTTATATCAACCTTACCATCAAGATAGCTAACTATTTTTAGCAAAGGTCCTTCACCATCATCCAATGAAATAAAATCAACAAATTCAAAAATTCTCGGATCTGTAAGTGAACGCAATTCTGTGTTACAATATCCTCCGCCAAAAGCAACCTGAATGTCAGGAAAAAGCTGTTTAATAAATTGTGAACAACGTAAAGCTGCAAATAAATTTCCAGGAAAAGGAATCGTAAAGCACACTAAGTTAGGATCCTGTTTTTTAATTTTGGCGACTAGAATATCTAGCATTTCCTCCTCGATGAGTGTGGGTTGAAAGCTTAAAAACTCATCTAATTGATCAAAACTACTTGCTGAAGTAGCAATTTGTTCAGCATATTTAGTAAATGCAAAAAACTCATCCACATTGGCTTGAATAAAATCCCCTATCTCTTCAATGAAAAGTGTTCCATAATGCTTTGCTTTATCTATTACGCCAATTTCTCCAACTTCCCATTTAATTCCAGTATTAACATTTAATAGTCTATGACTTCTTGGTAAAAAATCAGTTTCCAAAATTTTATTTGCGGTTACAATAGTCTGCTTTTGAAGAAATCCAATAACCAAATCAACCCTAGAGATGTAAAGCTCTTTCATTTCGCTAATCTCGGGGTAAGAATAATTCTCTAAATCGTCTGCCTCCTGAAAAATAGCGCGTAGAAAATTGCTTGTAAAAATGGAGGTAAATAACTCAATACTTAAATCACAATGTGTAACAGATATCTCGTGTTCATCCAGAAATCCCTTAAGATAAGCAGTTGCCGGATAAGCTGTGTTTAGCTGTGTAAACGGTGGCGTAATAAAAAGGATTTTGGGTTGCATGCTGCAAAGATAGAGTTCTCTAGAGAGAAATTGATTGAACTAATGCTCTTTTATAAATAGCAAACATAATTGTAACCTCCCAGAATTATAATTTATTAATATATAGAGGCAAAAAAACAACCATGTAACAGCAAATACGGAAAACTATGACCTAGAAATAGCGTTATTTATAGAAAAAGGAGAAAGTAGAAAACAAGCAATATCATGGTAGAAATCTCCTGATTTTAGGTCGTACAAAATAAGGCCTAGTTTAAAGCTTAAGTGAAAATTAGTGCCGTTTTGCTAATACATTTTATAATTGATTTCTTGGTACGCGGCTTCTTACACAAGCGGATAACCTTTCATAAAACGAAAACCTAAAAACCACAACTAGTAATCTCAGTAACCCTTAACGTATTTACCATTCCTTTATCTTGTATTGGCATTGCCACCAAACTAATAAGCATATCACCAACTTCTAAGTAACCCTTTTTACATGCAATAGCGTTTACATCTTCAATAGTTTCGTCTGTACTTACATATTTATCATAATAAAACGCTTTCACGCCCCAAAGCAAGCTAAGTTGTGTTAATATACGTTTATTAGAAGTAAATACTAATATATGTGCTTGTGGCCTCCAAGCGGAAATTTGAAATGCTGTATAACCACTATTGGTTAATGTTGATATAGCTTTTGCATTTATTTCATTAGCCATATTAGCAGCATGATAGCAAATAGCCTTTGTGATGTAGCGGTTGGTGCGAACGTGTGGAGGAGATTGAGGTACTTTAATAAGTGGAGAATCTTCAACAGCCTCTAAAATACTACTCATTTTCTCAATAACCTGAACTGGATAATTTCCAACAGATGTTTCGCCAGATAGCATTACAGCATCTGCTCCATCCATAACAGAGTTAGCCACATCATTAACCTCAGCACGCGTTGGCGTAAGGCTTGTAATCATTGATTCCATCATTTGTGTAGCAATTATTACAGGTATTCTGGCAATCTTTGCTCTTAACACTAATTGCTTCTGAATCAATGGTACTTCATGTGCTGGAATTTCGACACCTAAATCACCACGAGCCACCATTAAACCATCACAATAAGGGACAATTTTATCGATATTTGCAACCGCTTCTGGTTTTTCAATTTTAGCAATGATTGGTATTTTATGCTCACTATGTTCTTTGATTATTTCTTGAAGTTGCATTAAATCTTCAGCGTGTCTTACAAATGATAATGCGATCCAATCTACCTTTTGTCCAATTGCAAAAATGGCATCTTCAATGTCTTTTTCAGTAAGAGCAGGTTGCGTTATATTGGTGGTTGGTAAATTAACGCCTTTCTTAGATTTTAAAGGCCCTCCCTGAATAACAAGTGCTTTAACTTCACTTTTCTGGTCTGTTGAAACCACTTCAAAAATGAGTTTACCATCGTCTAATAAAATGCGTTCACCAGGTTTTGCGTCTTGCGGAAAACGTTCGTAAGTCATGTAAACACGCTTCTTAGTCCCCATGAATCGTTTGCCTGTGGCGAAAATAATTTCATCCCCTTTATTAACCACAACTTCTTCCTTCATGGTCCCAATTCTAAGTTTAGGTCCTTGTAAATCGGCAAGAATTGCTGCATTATAACCAAATTCTTCGTTGAGTTCGCGAATCATTTTTATTCTTTCAACAACATCTTTATAATCTGCGTGTGAAAAATTAATTCTAAATACATTTACTCCTGCTTCCAACATATCTTTTAGCACTCCTTTGGTGCTTGATGCTGGTCCTAAAGTGGCTACAATTTTGGTCTTCTTTCTGTGTATTGGCATTAATTGAATATTAGATTGTTTTTTGATTTCAAAGTAATTGCATCGACATCATATACAGTAACTACTTGTGGTATTTTCTGAATTTTATGGATGATACTTTTTATATCTATGTTATTATCGTCATTTTCTATTTTAAGAAAATAATTTACTTTTTTATACTCCGGAATTAAATTATAGGTTTTAATAACTTTTGATGCTGTATTAAACAGCGAACCCGAACTTGCTAAACTTTCTTCTTCTCTTTTAAAAATGTTTTCTACCAAGCTCCACATTGTTTGCTTGTTTAGGTTTTTCCATTCGTAAATTGAGTAAGATGCTGTTGTATATTTAACATCCAAATCATAGACGCATCGCTTTAAATTAATATTTAAATATTGATTTAATAGATACGCTAAACGAAAGTCATCCGAATCACAATGAATGGCCAATAATGAATACGCATCATCATCAAAATCATCTTCAAGTAACTTATGTAATGCCATAATTAGTACATTGAGAATTGTAAATATAGCACTTTGCCCTTATTTAATAGCATGTGTCGTCAATTCTTAATGGTAATTTAATACGAAAACGTTATAGTTAAATAATAACTTGATAGAATTTTAAAAAGCCCTTGATATTTTATTCTGAAATACAAAAAAAGCTCGTTTTGAAGCTTTTTCTTCAGCTTTCTTTTTTGAAGTTGCTCTGGCTTTTGCTATAATTTTGTTGTTTATGGAAAGTTTTACAGAAAAATGTCTGAGTTCATCATTACCTGTGTCATCGTAAACTTGATAATCAAAGGTCTTTTTTTCTTTCTGACACCATTCAATTAATAGGCTTTTATAGCTTATCACTTTTCCTTCCAATTGTTCAATATCTACATGTGGAATTATAACTGTATCAAAAATAAAACGCTGACAACTTTTATAACCTTTATCTAAATATATAGCACCAACCAAAGCCTCAAAGAGGTTTCCATGAATATTATTACCAAAATTAACTTTAGGAATTTTAGTCTCAACTAAGTCAATAAGATTTAAATCTTTACCAAGCTCGTTTAGATGCTCACGACTCACTATTTTAGAACGCATCTTGGTTAAATAACCTTCATCGCCTTGTGGTGCTTCATTAAATAAATGAGATGCAATCACTGCGCTCAACATGGCATCACCAACAAATTCTAAACGTTCGTAATTAAATGGAATTCCCTGCGCATCACGAATGTTCATAGAACGATGTGTGAACGCTTTTTCGTAGTAACTAATAGTATTAGGTTTATGACCTATTATATTTTTAATCTGTATAAAAAAATTCCCGTTTCTTTCAGAACGGGAATTTAATATGTTACGAATGAAGTTCATTCAGTAATTAATCTAATTTTTTGAATAGTACACAAGCGTTGTGCCCACCAAAACCAAAAGTATTGCTCATAGCTACTTTAACCTCTCTTTTTTGTGCTTTATTCAACGTTAAATTCAATTCAGGGTCTATATGTTCATCAAACGTTGTGTGATTAATCGTTGGAGGTACAATGCCATGTTCCATCGCTAAAATAGCAGAAATAGACTCAATAGCTCCAGCAGCACCCAACAAATGACCTGTCATAGATTTAGTCGAATTAATATTTATGTTTTTAGCGTGTGCTCCAAACACTTCAGAGATGGCCTTTAACTCTGCTACATCACCTAAAGGTGTAGAAGTACCATGTGTATTAATGTGGTCTACCTCTTCAGGAGAGACGCCAGCATTTTCTAAACAATTTTTCATTACAGCGATCACTCCAATTCCTTCTGGATGCGGCGCTGTCATATGATAAGCATCCGAAGACATTCCGCCTCCTAATACCTCAGCATAAATTTTAGCGCCTCTTGCTTTTGCGTGTTCGTATTCTTCAAGAATAATTGCACCTGCACCTTCACCTAAAACAAAACCATCTCTAGTCGCGTCAAAAGGTCTAGAAGCTGTTTCAGGGCTTTCATTTCTTGTTGAAAGTGCGTGCATAGCATTAAAGCCACCCATTCCAGCAATCGTTACAGCTGCTTCACTTCCTCCTGTTACAATCACATCACAATACCCTAAACGAATATAGTTTAAAGCATCAATCATTGCGTTTGCAGAAGAAGCACAAGCTGATACAGTTGTGTAATTGGGTCCCATAAAACCATATTTGATAGAAATATTACCAGGAGCAATATCTGCTATCATTTTTGGAATAAAGAACGGATTGAATCTTGGTGTACCATCTCCAGCGGCGAAGTTTAATACTTCATTTTGGAACGTTTCCAGACCTCCAATACCAGCTCCCCAAATAACACCTACGCGTAATTTATTAACTTTGTCTAGGTCTAACTTAGCGTCTACAATGGCTTCATCTGAAGCCACCATAGCATACTGTGTAAATCTATCCATTCTGTTCACTAATTTCCTATCAAGAAAATCAGTCGCATTAAAGTTTTTTAATTCGCAAGCGAATTTGGTCTTGAACTTTTCAGTATCAAAATATGTTATAGGAGCAGCGCCACTTTTCCCACTAATAAGAGCATCCCAAAATTCATCTTTGGTATTTCCTATCGGAGTTAGCGCACCTAAACCAGTAACTACAACTCGCTTTAAATTCATAAAAATAAATTGTTATTTATTTTGCGGCTTCAATATATGATATTGCTTGACCAACTGTTGCAATGTTTTCAGCTTGATCATCTGGAATTTGGATATCGAATTCTTTTTCGAATTCCATAATCAATTCTACAGTGTCTAATGAATCTGCTCCTAAGTCGTTTGTGAAGCTAGCTTCAGTTACAACTTCGTTTTCATCAACACCTAACTTGTCTACGATAATCGCTTTTACTCTTGATGCAATGTCTGACATAATCTTTAATTTTAAGTTTTAATTAGGGTGCAAAAATAAAAAACTTTATTTTAAAACGCACTTTTACATTAAAAATGTGAATGTAATTTAAGTATTTTAACTTGAAGTATTTTATTTTACGCCTAATTGTTAATAATTATTCTTTTTTTTGTCGAACAATCTTAACATTATAATCTTTAAATGAAACGTATTGTAATTTTTGCTTCCGGAAGTGGAACTAATGCTGAAAATTTAATTGTATTTTTTCACAACAGAGATAATGCTTCTGTTATTCAGGTAATGACTAACAATCCTCGTGCCAAAGTTTTAGATCGTTGTAAAAAATTGAATGTTAGCGCATTATCATTCAATCAAACCGCATTCTCCAAGACAGATGATGTGCTTAATCTCTTGAAAAAAGCAAATCCAGACCTCATTGTACTTGCGGGATTCCTGTGGAAATTTCCAGAACATATTTTAGCACAATTTCGAAATAAAGTCATAAATATTCATCCTGCTTTATTACCAAAATATGGAGGAAAAGGCATGTATGGCATGCATGTTCACGAAGCAGTTGTTGCTAATAAAGAAAAGGAAACTGGCATCACTATTCATTATATAAATGAACATTATGATGAAGGTGCCATCATTTTTCAAGCTAAATGTGATATAAATAGCAATGATTCTGCTGCTGATGTGGCTGAAAAAATTCATATACTGGAGATGGAACACTTCCCTAATGTTGTTAATTCTCTTTTAGATGACTAAAAAGAAAAAATACTACACAGTCTGGAAAGGACATCACATAGGTGTTTTTGAGTCTTGGAATGATTGCAAAGCGCAAATAAAAGATTTTCAAGGAGCACAATACAAATCATTTACAACATTTGATGCTGCAAAAAAAGCGTTAAATGGCAACTATAAAGATTATATAGGAAAAGCCAAGAAATTTAAGAGTGACCTTTCTAAATTGCAATTAAAAAAAATTGGACAACCTAATTTTAACTCTATAGCTGTAGACGCTGCCTCTAGCGGAAATCCTGGAAAAATGGAATATCGTGGTGTCGATACCAAAAGTAAAAAACAATTGTTTCATCAAGGTCCTTTTGAAGAAGGCACCAATAACATTGGCGAATTTTTAGCTTTGGTTCATGGTCTTGCTTTTTTAAAGCAAAAGCAAAGTAATCGCATACTATATACAGATTCTAAAACAGCAATGAGCTGGATTAGAAAGAAAAACTGTAACACTAAACTTGAACGTTCTGAAAAAAATAAAGATCTTTTTGCATTAGTTGATAGAGCAATAAATTGGTTGAAAACTAACACTTACACAACTACAATAGTAAAATGGGAAACTAAAGCTTGGGGAGAAATTCCTGCAGATTTTGGGCGGAAATAAATTCGTTTTTAAGCATTAAAAAAGCTTATATTTGCACCTAATTTTAAACCCTTTATGAGCAAATTAGTCATTGTTGGAACTGTAGCCTTTGATGCTATTGAAACGCCCTTCGGGAAAACGGATAAAATACTTGGTGGTGCGGCAACTTTTATAGGTTTGGCTGCTTCACAATTTAAGCTCGATGCTGCAATAGTTTCAATTGTAGGTAGCGATTTTCCTAAAGAGTATTTAGACCTTCTTTCAAATAGAAATATTGATATTTCAGGAATTGAAATTGTTGAAGATGGGAAAACATTTTTCTGGAGTGGGAAATATCACAATGATATGAATTCACGTGATACGTTGATTACTGAGTTAAATGTATTAGCAGATTTCAAACCTGTAGTTCCAGAAGATTATAGAGATGCAGAGTTTGTATTGCTAGGTAATTTGCATCCAATGGTACAAATGAGTGTGTTAAACCAAATGG
Source organism: uncultured Lacinutrix sp. (assembly GCA_937916035.1). Taxonomy (GTDB): domain Bacteria; phylum Bacteroidota; class Bacteroidia; order Flavobacteriales; family Flavobacteriaceae; genus CAJQLB01. Next base: position 2,548 of record CALGIH010000311.1, on the reverse strand, counting down.
AAACCAAACCAAAATTGGTTATTTTAGATACGATGAATTTCTGGATGGATTGTGCGCTTGAAGACCTTCATAAGGTTATTAAAAAAGTTGATGTTATTACCATTAATGATGAAGAGGCAAGGCAATTAACTGGAGAATATTCATTGGTTGTTGCTGCTAGAAAAATTCATACAATGGGACCAAAATATGTGGTCATTAAAAAAGGTGAGCATGGTGCATTATTGTTTCATAATGAAAATGTTTTTTATGCTCCAGCCTTGCCATTAGAAGAAGTATTTGATCCAACAGGAGCTGGAGACACCTTTGCTGGAGGATTTGCAGGATATATTGCAAGAACCGAAGACACTTCCTTTGAAAATATGAAAAACGCTGTTATTTATGGCTCAACGCTAGCGTCATTCTGTGTAGAAAAATTTGGTACTGAACGCATGGAGAGTTTACAGTCTGATGAAATACACAAACGTTTAAAGCAATTTAAACAATTAACTCAATTTGAAGTTGTCTTAGATAAATAGAATGATTTTAAAACGATTATAGTATGACCATTAAAAATCAAATATTAAAAACATTTAAAATTAAATTATCATAAAAAAACGCGCTCAAAAATTGAGCGCGTTTTTTAATTTATAACACTAAACAAAAATGAGTGACGCTTTAAAACACGAGTGTGGTATTGCACTTATTAGGCTTTTAAAACCTCTTGAATATTACAAAGAAAAATATGGTACAGCCTTTTATGGTGTAAACAAAATGTATCTAATGATGGAAAAACAGCACAATCGCGGTCAAGATGGCGCTGGTTTTGCAAGTATAAAATTAGACACCAAGCCTGGAGAACGCTATATAAGTAGGGTGCGCTCCATAGCACAACAACCCATTCAAGATATCTTTGCTCAAATTAATGAGCGAATTAATAAAGAACTCTTAGAACATCCTGAGTATATTAATGACGTTGCTCTTCAAAAAAAGAACATTCCTTACTTAGGTGAATTACTTTTAGGCCATGTTCGTTATGGTACTTTTGGAAAAAATAGTGTTGAAAGCGTACATCCATTTTTGAGGCAAAACAATTGGACGCATAGAAATTTAATCATGGCTGGAAACTTTAACATGACCAATGTTAAAGAATTGTTTAGTAATCTTATTGAACTAGGACAACATCCAAAAGAATATACTGACACCATAACTATTATGGAAAAGATTGGTCATTTTCTTGATGATGCGGTTAGCAAAATTTATAAGAAATTAAAAAAAGAAGGTTACAATAAAAAAGAAGCATCGCCTCTTATTGCCGAACGTTTAAATGTGGCAAAAATTTTAAGAAGAGCAGCCAAAAACTGGGATGGTGGCTATGCAATGGCTGGTCTAATTGGTCATGGTGACTCTTTCGTTTTACGAGATCCAGCTGGAATTCGCCCAACTTATTATTATCAAGATGATGAAGTAGTAGTCGTTGCTTCTGAGCGTCCTGTAATACAAACCGTTTTTAATGTAGCTTTTGAAGATGTAAAAGAATTAGATCCAGGTTGTGCAATTATTACTAAAAAATCTGGTGAAGTTTCTATTAAACAAATACTAGAACCTTTAGAAAGAAAGGCATGTTCTTTTGAGCGTATTTATTTTTCAAGGGGAAGTGATGCTGAAATATATAAAGAACGAAAACTTTTAGGAAAGCTAATTATGCCAAAAGTTTTAGAAAGCATTGACTACGATATAAAGAACTCTGTCTTTTCATTTATTCCAAATACTGCGGAAACATCCTTTTTTGGAATGATAGAAACAGTTGAAGATTTTTTAAATCAGAAAAAAACAGAAGCGATATTAAAAGGGAAGCGTTCGCTTTCATCTGAAAAAGTGACCGAAGTACTTTCACAAAGACCTCGAATTGAAAAAATTGCTATTAAAGATGTTAAACTTAGAACCTTTATTACAGAGGATAGCACTCGTAATGATTTAGTAGCTCACGTCTATGATGTTACTTATGGCGTTATTAAACCAACCGATAATCTTGTTATTATTGATGACAGTATCGTACGTGGCACTACTCTTAAAATGAGTATTCTTAAAATGCTTGATCGTTTAAACCCTAAGAAAATAGTTGTGGTCTCATCTGCACCACAAGTTAGATATCCTGATTGTTATGGTATTGATATGGCTAATCTAGAAAGCCTAATTGCATTTAAAGCTGCCTTAGAATTACTTAAAGATGCCGACAAATATCATATTGTTGAAGACGTCTATAAAAAATGTAAAGCACAAATAGATTTGGACGATGTAGAAGTGCAAAACTTTGTTAAAGAAATTTATGATTTATTTTCTGATGAAGAAATTTCTGATAAAATAGCAACATTGCTTAGTCATGAGAGTATAAATGCTGAAGTAAAAATCATTTTTCAAAAGATAGAAAACTTACATAAAGCTTGCCCTAAAAATTTAGGCGATTGGTATTTTACTGGTAACTATCCAACCTCTGGAGGTAATCGAGTTGTAAACAGAGCATTTATCAATTTTTATGAAGGCAATAAAGAGCGTGCATATTAACGAAAAA
>CALGIH010000310.1 GCA_937916035.1 uncultured Lacinutrix sp. | reverse complement strand
AAACGATTGTTGATTTTCAATAATAAATTCACCTAAAGTTTGGTTTTTTTGAGACATGGATGCTTTGTGTATTTATTTTTTGCAAATATCGTATTTTTTAACGGACTATAACGTTTTCGTAAAAATATAATTGATGTAAAATAATCGCTTTCGCTATATTTGGAGTTCAATTTTAGAAACATGGAATTTACAATTAGAAATGCCTCAAAAAAAGACATGCCTGCAGTTTTAGATTTAATAAACGAATTAGCCGTTTTTGAAAAAGAGCCTGATGCCGTTGAAGTTACTGTTGAAAGCTTAGTAGCTGATGGTTTTGGAAATAAACCTGCCTTTAAATGCTTTGTCTCAGAAGTTAATGCAAAGGTTGTAGGTGCTGCTGTGGTTTATAACAGGTTTTCAACATGGAAAGGTAAAATTTTACACCTTGAAGACTTAATTGTTAACCAAAAAATGAGAGGTCATGGTATTGGATCCGCTTTACTTGATGAAGTTGTAAAACATGGTCATAGTCTTGGTGTGAAACGTATTAATTGGGAAGTAATAAGCTGGAATGAAGGTGCCATAAAATTATATGAGAGAAAAGGCGCAAAAGTATTACGCGATTGGAACGTAGTACATTTAGATGAAAATGGTATTAAAAACTACATAGCAAACTTAGGTTAATGCACATATTTAAATTTGGTGGTGCATCTGTTAAAGATGCTGAAAGTGTGAGAAATTTGGTTAAGGTTTTAAAAGAAACTGGTCATAACGATATGCTTATAGTTATTTCTGCCATGGGAAAAACAACCAATGCACTTGAAAAAGTAATTCACAACTATTTTGATAATACTAAGGAATTACAAAGCTCCATACAAGATGTAAAGAAATATCACAATGAAATTTTATTGGATTTGTTTGATTCAGACAACCATGTTGTTTTTACTCAAATCGAAGATTTATTCAAGGACTTAACAACATTTTTTAGTCGTAACAGATCGCCAGATTATAATTATGTCTATGATCAAGTTGTTGGTTATGGTGAACTTGTGTCTACATTAATTGTAAGTGCTTACTTAAATGAAATTGGAATAAAAAACAACTGGTTAGATGTTAGAGATTTTATAAAAACAGATCGCTATTATCGCAATGCTAAAATTGATTGGAAAGCTACCCAACAATTAATTTCTAAAGGTGTAAAAACCAATCAACTTAATATCACTCAAGGTTTTTTAGGTAGCGATGCCAATAACTTTACAACTACCTTAGGTAGAGAAGGAAGTGATTATACTGCCGCAGTTTTCGCCTATTGCTTAAATGCTAATAGTGTTACTATTTGGAAAGATGTTCCAGGTGTTTTAAATGCAGATCCTCGTTATTTTGAAAACGCACAATTACTTAATCAAATTTCTTATCGCGAAGCTATAGAGCTTGCATTTTATGGTGCTTCCGTAATACATCCAAAAACACTGCAACCTTTACAACAAAAGGAAATTCCGTTATTTGTAAAGTCATTTTTAAAACCTAAAGATGCTGGCACATGCGTTGGAAAAGGCAAAACATTAGAGCCGAAAGTTCCTTGTTTTATTGTTAGAAAAGATCAAGTACTCATTGAGCTTTCTTCCTTAGATTTTAGTTTTATTGTTGAAGAAAATATTAGTGAAATATTTAATTTGTTGCATCTATACAAAATGAAGGTTGATGTAATTCAAAACTCAGCCATTAGTTTTTCAGTTTGTGTAGATAACAATTATGACAACTTAGAAAAGCTCTTACTGCACTTAAAAGCGAAGTTTAAAGTAACATTTCATAAAAATGTAGCTCTATATACTATTAGACATTATACTAAAAATGCCATTCAGCAATTAGAAGAAAATAAAACTATTTTACTGAAACAAATTTACAATGAAACCGTTCAAATTGTAACCAACTAAATGTGTAGATTTGTAATTCCCACTAATAATAGCAAATGAGTTTAGTAACAGCAAAAGAAGTCGCGAAAGCGATACATGTTGATAAATATGGATTTATAGGTACTTTTTTTGGGTGGCTATTAATGAAGGTTCTTAATATTTCTGCAATTAATAAAGTTTATAACAGAAACAAACACCTTAGCGATCTTCCTTTTTTAAATGCTTTGTTAGATGATTTTAAAATTAAATTTGAAATCCCTGAAGAAGATTTAAAACGATTACCTAAAGATGGTGCTTATATCACTGTATCAAACCATCCACTTGGAGGGATCGATGGTATCTTGTTGTTGAAATTAATGCTAGAACAACGCAGTGATTTCAAGATTATTGGTAATTTTTTACTGCATCGTATTGAGCCTTTAAAGCCTTATATCATGCCTGTAAATCCTTTTGAAGACAGAAAGGATATAAAATCTAGTTTTCTAGGTTTCAAAAATTCACTATTACATCTTAGAGATGGTAAACCGTTAGGGATTTTTCCGGCAGGTGAAGTTTCAACGTATAGAGATGGAAAATTAGTAGTAGATAAACCTTGGGAAGAAGCCGCTATGAAACTGGTTCAGAAAGCAAATGTACCAGTTGTTCCAATTTATTTTCATGCCAAAAATAGCAGGTTGTTTTATAAGCTTTCAAAAATTAGCGATACGTTTAGAACTGCAAAACTACCTTCTGAAGTACTAACTCAAAAACGACGAACGATTAAGGTACGAATTGGCAGACCTATTTCGGTGACAGACCAACAAGAACATAGTAGTTTAGCAGAGTTTTCAGAGTTTATAAGACGAAAAACATACATGCTTTCTAATGCTTTTGAAGATAAACCGAATCGTTTAGAGAATATTTCATCGACTTTAAAAATTCCTAAAATTCCTAAAAAAATTGTGACTCCTGTAAAAACAGAGTTAATGATCAAGGAAATTGACGAATTAAAAGAAGGCGATTACAGACTTTTACAAAGTAAAAATTACGAAGTTTATTTGGCTCCAGCTGCTAAACTAAAACATATTTTAAGAGAAATTGGACGCCTCCGTGAGATTACCTTTCGTGAGGTTGGCGAAGGTACCAATAAAGCTATTGATTTAGATAAATTTGACACCTATTATCACCACATGTTTCTTTGGGACAATGAAGCAAATCTCATTGCTGGTGCTTATAGAATGGGACTTGGCTCCAAAATATTTGAGAAATATGGTATTGATGGTTTCTATTTACAAGATTTGTTTAGGTTTGAGCCAGAACTTTATATCATGATGAGTCAGTCTATTGAAATGGGAAGAGCCTTCATTATAAAAAGTTATCAGCAAAAACCAATGCCTTTGTTTTTATTATGGAAAGGGATTGTACATACCACACTTCGTTTTCCTGAGCATAAATTTTTAATTGGTGGCGTGAGTATAAGTAATCAATTTTCGAATTTCTCAAAATCCTTGATGATTGAGTTTATGAAATCACATTATTACGATCCCTATTTGGCCCAATACGTTCATCCTAAAAAGGAGTTT
>CALGIH010000309.1 GCA_937916035.1 uncultured Lacinutrix sp. | reverse complement strand
ATCAATAATTTTATTGAACTCAGAAATTGCATTTTCAAATTCATTTTGTTTGTAATATGAATAGCCTAACAAATAATAATCTGTATTGTTCCAACGGTTACGCTTCCCTTTATAAGCTTTTAAATATGGAATTGCTTCAGCATATTTTTTAAGGTTAAAATAGCTTTCACCAATAATTTTTGACAATTCAGAAACTTCGTTATCATCACTTTTTGCTATTTGCTCCAATGCCAATGCTATGGCTTTTTCAAAATTTCCGAGCTTGAAATTTAAGTCAGCTTGGTAATAAGATAAGTTTTCCTTGTACTTTTCATTATCACTAACTTGGTCAAAATACTCTGAAGCTTTATCGTAATCATCGCCTTCATAAGCCATAAAACCAATGTAATATTTAGCTTGTGAGCCGTATTTTGCAGAATTCTCAACTCGTGTTAAATATTTTTTTGCTCCAGAAACATCCTTTGTATTGTAGAAGGAATAACCATAATTAAAGTAAAATTTTTCACGCTCACTTCTTGACAAACCCTGTTCATCAACTTTTTCATACCATTTTCTGGAATATGCGTATCGTGAATTTTCAAAATAATAATCTGCAACATCAATATAAGCAGTGTTTCGCTTTGTACTTGTAGGATAATCTGTTACAAATTTCTGAATTAAATCATCAGCATTTTGTTGATTTAATCTCACAGCAGAATTAGCTATATAATAAGCACAATCTGACTTTACAACTTCGTCTTTTGCAGAATCTTGAATCTGATCAAATAAAGATTGAGCAGCTAAATATTGCTGGCTATTGTATAATGAAAGTGCTTTTTGAAAATCTACTAATTCACTTGTGTAAGTGGCTGATTGTTGCGCTAAAACACTATAGTTACATACTATGGCTAAAGCAAGTACTATTAATCCTTTTTTAGTCATTAAACTCGTTTTTTGATGAATACCAAAGATAATTTATCTCGCATCTATAACGTCAGAATTTTGCGATAATTATAAACGAAGTTATTAAATGTTAATTTTTTATTTTAACAATAAAGTGAAGCAAAGTAAGTTTTGTCTTTTGACTGAATTAATAATACATTTACCACACGAAAGAAATAATCAAAAATATGCCTGAAACTGTTTTACAATTAAAAAATGTCTCCATATACCAAGGTGATAGCTTAGTGCTTTCAAACGTTAATGTTGAAATGGAGAAAGGTGATTTTGTATATCTTATTGGTAAAACAGGGACTGGAAAAAGCAGCTTTATGAAAACACTTTATGGTGATTTAGAGCTTACTCAAGGTGAAGGTCATATTGTAGAGTTTGATTTAAGAACCTTAAAGGAAAATGATATTCCTTTTTTAAGACGAAAATTGGGTGTTGTTTTTCAAGATTTTAAACTTCTTAATGATAGAACTGTTAATGGTAATTTAGAGTTTGTATTAAGAGCTACTGGGTGGAAAGACAAAAGCCAAATTGCTAGCAAAATTGAAGATGTTCTGAATCGCGTTGGAATGAAAAGTAAAGGATTTAAATTTCCTTATGAATTATCTGGAGGTGAACAACAACGTATTGCAATTGCGAGAGCTCTATTAAATGATCCCGAACTTATTCTAGCTGACGAACCTACTGGAAATTTAGACCCTCAAACAAGTATTGAAGTCATGGAAGTATTGCAGGCTTTAAACAAAAAAGGACATACTATCTTAATGGCTACTCACGATTATGCTTTACTTTTAAAATATCCGAGTAAAACATTAAAATGTGATGAGAATAAAGTTTATGAAGTGGTACAACGTAAAGACTAAAACTCACCAAAAAGTCGTTCAAAAAAACTAAGTTTCTTTTCAAACTTTATCATAAATACACCAAAATTACTTGGTGTTTTTTTTGCGATTTGATTATGCAAAGGTAATTCAAAAACAGAAACATTCATTGGAAACACTATCACACCATCACTAGACATTTTTCCAGATTTAATTATTTTGTCTGGATTTTCTATATCATAGATTTTATATGTGCTTCCTTTTTTTATATTTAAGTTTGAAATATCAGCTGAAACATCTTCTCCTTCTTTTTGAAATAAAGTCACTCTATAATTATCTTCAGAATCTTTAATTTTAGTTACATCTAAAACCGATTTCATATTGAAATCTTTTACTTGTTTCCAAGTGCTGTTTTTGTCTAACCCAAAATCTGTTTGCCATTCTTTAAGTGTAAAATCTTTGTTATTGCTGACGCGTTGTGCTTTAATCCTTTTTGTATAGTAACTATTATCATCAAACTTCCAGCCAGATTTTATATGTTTTAAAACAGAACTATCATAATGTACATAACCACAATAACTGATATTATTTTTAAAAATTAACGTCTTAATATGCGATAATCTCAATGCATTATTTTTTCCTATGATTATATTATTGGTCACAGTTATATCTTGAACTGGAGCTTTAGCAGAAAACCCTAAGGTTAAGGATGCTCCATCACCAGAATTTGTTTTAGTTGTAAAATCTGAATTGTGATACAAAATATTGGAATCAAAAATTATGTTTTTAGCAACGTTGATTCCGTCTGCATCATTGGATGCAATAATAACATTATCTACAAACTTCCCTCCAGGGTTTCCATTGTTGAAAATGACATTTTTTTTGAGCGTCACATTTTTAACGAATTCAATTTTTGCTCCAGATGAAGCAGACCATACCTCAATGCCTTTATAATAATTATTAAAAATAGTATTATTAGTAATATAACGAATGTTGTCACTTTGGTTCTGAACATAAATACCAACTCCACTGCCTCATACTTTTGACATGTAGCCATTATTATAAATAAGGCAACTATCAATAATACTTCCACCAGTTCGTTTCCAAGAACCAATACCTGAACCTGGATTATTGTAAATTTTAAGGTTGATAAACTTACAGTCTTCACCATCAACATGATTAATTCCGCTAACGACTTGAAAATCTTTATCCAACACACTTCTTGAAAAATCTTCAAGAAAAGTAATTTCAAAATCTTGAAAAATTACATTCCCTGCTTTTACTTCTAAAACGGCACCAAGCTTAGATACAATGTTTCCATTAAGAACAACTTTGTCTTTTTTATAAGGTCTGACGGTTATAAAAGTGTTTTTGTTAATTACTGTAATTGTACTTGTAAAGCGACCATTATAAATACCTTTATGGATGTAAATGACGTCGTTATCATTAACCTTTTTCCTGCTTTGACTTAATGCTGTTTGCAAGTCCCAAGGATTGGCTCTGCTTACATCTCCAGAAGCTTTCCCTGGATTGATTTTATCCGTTTTTGAAAACACATGAAACTCTTGTTGTGCACTTAAAGAGAAAAAAGAAATACTATTACTACAAAAATTGACTTCATATTACAAGAATTACAAATACTGTTCCAAGAAAATGAAAAAACACAAAAAGGAAAGAAAAACATAAAAATTAGAAAAAATCG
>CALGIH010000308.1 GCA_937916035.1 uncultured Lacinutrix sp. | reverse complement strand
AGCATCTTTATAATGATGTTTTTTGCTATTGTTATGTTATTAGCATCAATATCAATGATTAGAACAAGAAAAAAAACAACTTCAGAAGAACAAGAAATCACATACAACATTCCATTAATTATAATTGAAGGATTAATTGTTGGCATATTAACTGGAATTGTTGGAGCTGGAGGAGGTTTCTTAATAATTCCTGCTCTTGTACTTTTAGCAAAACTTCCAATGAAATTAGCAGTTGGTACCTCGCTAATCATTATTTCGGCAAAATCGTTGATTGGTTTCTTAGGTGATGTTCAGAATCTAGCTATCGATTGGGCATTCCTGCTAACTTTTACATCTATCTCTGTAGTAGGTATTTTTATTGGCGTGTATGCAACAAAATTTATAAGTGGCGAAAAGCTAAAAAAAGGGTTTGGTTGGTTTACACTATTAATGGCTTTATATATTATTTATAAAGAATTGTATTAAACGAATGTGACAAATGTCACAAAACAAAATAGCGAAGCTTTGTATCTTTGCATAAATTATTAAATTATGAAAATAGAACAACTTTATACAGGATGCCTAGCGCAAGGCGCTTACTATATCGAGTCTAATGGAGAGGTTGCAATTATTGATCCATTAAGAGAAACTCAACAATACATAGATAAAGCTAATAAAGAAAAAGCGAAAATTAAATATGTTTTTGAAACTCATTTTCACGCAGACTTTGTATCAGGACATGTTGATTTAGCAAAGAAAACTGGAGCAACTATTGTTTTCGGACCAGAAGCATCTACAGAATATGATTCCTATATTGCAAAAGACAATGAAACGTTTAAACTTGGAAATATTACCATAAAAGTGTTACACACTCCAGGTCATACGTTGGAATCCTCTACCTTTTTATTGATCGATGAAAACGGCAAAAACCATGCAATATTTTCAGGTGACACCTTATTTTTAGGTGATGTTGGTCGTCCAGATTTAGCTATTAAGTCTGACTTGACTAAAGAAGATTTAGCTGCGATGCTATATGATTCTTTAAGAACTAAAATTATGCCATTGGCTGATGAGGTTATTGTTTATCCTGCTCATGGAGCTGGTTCAGCTTGCGGAAAAAATCTAAGTAAAGAAACCGTTGGGACTATTGGTGAACAGAAACAAATCAATTATGCACTTCGTGCTGATATGAAAAAGGAAGAATTTGTAAAAGAAGTGTTAGATGGGATTCCACCGCCACCACAATATTTTGCGAAAAATGCTATGATGAACAAGATGGGTTATGACTCTTTTGAAAATGTTTTACAAACTGGAGATGTTGCTTTAGATGCTACTGAATTTGAAGCTTTAGCGAATCATGAAGGTGCACTCGTACTTGATGTAAGACCACAATCAGATTTTATTAAAAGTCATATTCCAAATTCAATATTTATAGGACTTAATGGTGGATTTGCACCTTGGGTTGGTGCTTTAATTACAGATTTAAAACAAGCTATTTTATTGGTGGTTCCCGAAGGAAAATCAGCAGAAGCAGTGACACGTTTATCTCGTGTTGGATACGATAATACATTGGGTTATCTTGAAGGTGGTATGGACGCATGGAAAGCTGCTGGTAAAGATATTGAAACATTAGAATCT
>CALGIH010000307.1 GCA_937916035.1 uncultured Lacinutrix sp. | reverse complement strand
TCAATATCTTTAAATACAGGATAAAATTCTTGATTGATTGAAATTGGAACTTGAGATTCTTCAGACGTATTACTATCAAAATTAGAAATTATGACGTGACCATTAAAAGCGACTGCCTTATCTCTGATTTTTTGTTGCAAACCTGTTCCTGTTGCAATAGCAATGAGCATCACAATAATTCCGATAGCAATTGCAGCAATCCCAATTTTTATTATTGGTGCTGAAACACTACTTTTATACGACTTACTACCTATAATGCGTTTAGCTATAAAATATTCGAAATTCAATGTAATCTATGAGCTTTAAGATTTTCAAAAATACAGTTTTATTATTTGTTTTAGTATTAATTTCTTGTGGAAGTCAATACGCAAATGATTCTAATAACACTAATCTATCAGAAACTGAATCTAAGAATACAGAAGGTGATTATGGTCCTATAATAGTTGGGGCAAACAGAACCTCTAACTACTTGCCTCTATTAAACGGAAAACGAGTTGGTATTGTTGCTAACCAGACATCCGTTATTTTTACCCTTCGACAAGCTCAGGGTGACAACTCATATACTCATTTGGTAGATTCTTTAGTTTCTTTAAATGTTGACGTAAAAAAAGTATTTTCTCCTGAGCATGGTTTTAGAGGTAATGCTGATGCTGGCGAGCATGTTGAAGATGGAGTTGATATTAAGACTGGATTGCCAATAATTTCACTTCACGGCAAAAACAAAAAACCAAGTATAAAACAACTTGAAGGAATAGATATTATGATTTTTGACATTCAAGATGTTGGAGTACGATTTTACACTTACATTTCAACGTTGCATTATATTATGGAAGCTTGTGCCGAAAATAATATTCCGCTAATCATCCTAGATAGGCCAAACCCAAATGGTAATTATGTTGATGGACCAACCTTGGAAAAAGAACACCAAAGCTTTTTAGGCATGCATACAATTCCTTTAGTTCATGGTATGACTATTGGCGAATATGCTAAAATGATTCATGGTGAAAAATGGCTTCCTAATGGTGTACAATGCAATATAGAAGTAATTAAAATGACAGACTATTTACACTCAAGAAATTACAGCTTGCCAATAAGACCTTCACCAAACCTTCCTAATGATCAATCTATTAAGTTATATTCAAGTCTTGGCTTGTTTGAAGGAACCAATGTTAATGCTGGAAGAGGTACTGAGTTTCAATTTCAAAGATATGGCGCTCCTTTTTTGAATCCAGAAACGATGCCGTTTACTTATACACCTCAGGCAAATTTTGGAGCGAAATATCCAAAGCATAAAGATGTGTTGTGTTATGGTGAAGATTTAAGCAAGGCAGAAGTAAATGATGGAATGACTTTAAAATGGATTATTAAAGCGTATAAAAATTCAATTGATAAATCCTTATTTTTTAACACCGATAACTTCACAAAACATGCTGGAACCGTCACGTTACAAAAACAAATAGAATCTGGAATGACAGAAGCTGAAATTAAAGCCACGTGGCAAAAAGATTTGGAGAGTTTCAAAAAAACTAGATCAAAATATTTAATTTATAACTAATGAAAAAAATAACCTTATTTCTATTCGTACTAAGTCAGTCAATTGTTTTTAGTCAAACTAAAGGTTTTTCAATTAAAGAAAGCATCAAAGCAGCTCACACAATTGCTATTGACTTTCAGAAAAATGAAAATGTTCCAGGAATGGCAATTTCGGTGTCTAGAAACGGAAATATCATTTGGTCTGAAGGTTTTGGCTATTCTAATTTAAATGACAGTTTAAAAGTCAATCCAAGTGTGACGCAATTCAGGATTGCCAGTATTTCAAAATCATTGACTGCCGCTGCCTTAGCAAAATTAATGGATGATGAACAACTTGATTTAGATGAAAGTGTTTATACCTATGTCCCTGATTTTCCAAGAAAAGAATATGATTTCACAGTGCGACAAGCTGGAGGACATATTGCTGGAATTAGGCATTACAATGGTAGCGAGTTTATTTTAAACAAAAAGATGAGCATTGTTGAAGGTCTTGATATTTTTAAAGATTCTGACCTTAAATTTGAACCTGGAACTGATTTTAGCTACAGCACTTATGGCTGGAATTTATTAAGCGTTGTTGTACAAAATGCTTCTAAAATAGAGTTTAACGACTATATGACTAAGGAAATATTTGAGCCTCTAAACATGCTTAATACTGCTTTAGACTTATCAGATCAAGAAATGCCAAACCGAACCTTATTTTATAATCAAACAAATGCTAGAAGCATTGTTTTAGGACCAGAGGTTAGCAATGAGCATAAAGTCGCAGGTGGTGGGTTTGTTTCAACCTCTGAAGATTTAATTAAATTTGGCAATGAAGTGATCTCTCCTAAGGTTTTTAGTGTTGCTTCCATAAACGAACTTGTTAAAGAGCAATATTTAGATAACGGAAAAGGAACTGGTTATGGCGTTGGATTTGGAGTTGGTAAAACAAAAAAAGAAACTGTTTCCTATAGTCATTCAGGTGGAGGAATTGGAGCCACAACATTGTTATTAATGTATCCTGAAGAAAACATAGTTATTTCTATTGTAACCAACATTTCAGGACTACCAATAAGTCATTTTGGAGAACAGCTAGAAGCTGTTTTTATCAATTAATTTGTGGCAGCAACAATAGTTGGCGCATCAACAAAAACCCTAACCACAAACACAATTTTTAAAGATTCTTGTGCAACTACAAAAATAGGCTTGCCTTTCTCAAGATCTCTCAAAGCCACTTTATAGTCTGAAGCATAAACTC
>CALGIH010000306.1 GCA_937916035.1 uncultured Lacinutrix sp. | reverse complement strand
ACATCTTCAAGGAAACTGAATGTTTCTTCTTTCGGACAATAAATCTATTCAAAAACACCCCATTTTGTAGCTACTTCAACTTGTTCTCCAGTACATCCTAATTCTGGATAGGCTGCAATGGCTGCTTGTGAATGTCCTGGTAATTCAATTTCAGGAATCACTGTTACAAAACGACTTTGCGCATGGGCCACAACAGCTTTGATTTCTTCTTGTGTATAATAGCCACCATATTTCTTACCATCAAAGAGTTGTGGTTGTGTATTGTAATGATCAATTAATGTCTCATTTCTATACGAAGCAACTTCTTGTAGTTTTGGATATTTTTTAATTTCAATACGCCAACCTTGATCTTCGGTTAAATGCCAATGAAAAGTGTTCATTTTTAACATGGCTAATGCATCAATATATTTTTTAATAAAATCTACCGAAAACATATGGCGACCAACATCTAAGTGCATGCCACGATATACAAATTGTGGTTCATCATTAATAGTCGCGCAAGGAATAATAGCCTCCACACCTTCAAATGAGCCATTTTCAAATTCAGGCGGAAGCAGTTGTCTTAAAGATTGTACTGCATAAAAAGCACCTTGGTCTGTTTTGGCTTTGATGTCTATTTTATTTGGAAGAACTTCTAAAGAATAGCCTTCATCAGCAAAACTTTCATCTTTAATAAACGAAATCATATTACTGCCTTCAAGCTTAATATCGCTACCTTCTTGAATAAAAGAGTTTAAAAACTCAGCCGATATCTTAAAATTATCGTCGTAATTAATTCCTGTTGAATTATTTAAAGCGAACTCACCTTCATTAACAATTTGTTCAGATGGCTGAGGAATTATCAAAACTTCAGTAATCGATTTTTTGTCTTCTTTACAGTTGAATAAAAAGCTTATAAAAACCAGAGCGACGAGTGTTTTCTTGTAATGCATTTTAGTATATTAGAAGCTTTAAATATAGCCTAAAAAGATAACTTTTATCGAAATTATTTCATGGATATTCAGCAACAAATTAAAACACTAAGCGAAGAGCTTCGTCAGCATAACTACAATTATTACGTTCTTGATAACCCAAGCCTAACCGATTATGATTTTGATATAAAGTTAAAACAGCTACAAGAACTTGAGGCAAAACACCCGGAATTAGTAGAGGTTAATTCACCAACACAGCGTGTTGGAGGAGAAGTAACCAAGAATTTTGAAACGGTTGTTCATGAAAACAGAATGTATTCGTTAGATAATTCATATTCTAAAGAAGATTTATTGGATTGGGAAACTCGAATCAAGAAAATGGTCGATGGCGTTGTGCAATATACCTGTGAATTAAAATATGATGGTGCTTCTATTAGTTTGACTTATGAAGAAGGGACTTTAATAAAAGCGGTGACACGAGGAGATGGTACACAAGGCGATAATGTGACTGCAAACATTAAGACTATTAAATCTGTCCCATTACTACTGAAAGGGAAATATCCTTCAAAATTTGATATTCGTGGTGAAATCGTTCTGCCTTTTGAAGGGTTTAATAAAATGAACGAAGAACGCATTGATATAGGTGAAGAACCTTATAGAAATCCAAGAAATACTGCTTCAGGAAGTTTGAAGCTTCAAGATAGTGCTGAAGTTGCTAAACGACCATTAGAGTGTTTGCTTTACAATATTACAGGGTCAAATTTAGGAATTAGCACACAATTTGAAAGCCTTGAAGGTGCAAGGGAAATGGGATTTAAAGTGCCAACTGCTGCAAAATTAGTGTGCTCGATTGATGAGGTTTTAGAATTTATTGATTATTGGAATGTACATAGATATAATTTACCTTACGAAACTGATGGAGTTGTTATTAAAGTAAATAATTTACAGCAACAGGAAGAATTAGGTTACACTGCAAAAGCACCACGTTGGGCAATAGCTTACAAGTTTAAATCAGAACAAGTTTCAACACGATTGAATGATATTACTTATCAAGTTGGTAGAACTGGAGCTATTACACCAGTTGCTAATTTAGAACCTGTTGAGTTGGCTGGAACAACTGTAAAACGCGCATCCTTGCATAATGCTGATCAAATTGAAAGACTAGATATTAGAGTAGGAGATGAAGTGTTTGTAGAAAAAGGAGGAGAAATCATCCCAAAGATTATTGCTGTAGATTTTACTAAGCGACCTGCATATTCTGAACCAACAAAATACATTGCAAACTGTCCAGAATGTAAAACGGAGTTAGTTAGGTCAGCTGGCGATGCCAAGCATTATTGTCCGAACGATTATGGTTGTGCTCCGCAAATTACAGGAAGAATTCAACATTTTATTTCAAGAAAAGCAATGGATATTGAAGGTTTAGGAGGTGAAACGGTTGCATTATTGGTTAATGAAGGCCTCATTAGTAATTATTCCGATTTATATGAATTAAATAAGAAACAATTAATGCCACTAGAGCGAATGGCTGAAAAAAGTGCCGAAAACTTAATAAATGGAGTTGAAGCTTCTAGGCAGATTCCTTTTGAACGTGTGTTATTTGCGTTAGGAATACGATTTGTTGGAGAAACGGTAGCTAAAAAACTTGCAAAACACTATAAGAATATAGATGCATTGTCACAAGCTACTATTATTGATTTAGTCACTGTAGACGAAATAGGAATTAGAATTGCTGAAAGCCTGGTTGATTTTTTTATTTCAAAAGAAAACGTGCACATTATTAATAGATTAAAGGGTTTTGGGGTACAATTAGCATTATCTGAAGACGTTTTGGCAAATCAAACAGACAAGTTAAAAGGCAAAACATTCGTAGTTTCTGGTGTGTTTGAAACGGTTTCTAGAGATGAGCTTAAAAAACTTATAGAAGATAATGGAGGTAAGGTGTCTTCTTCAATATCATCAAAAACGAGTTATTTGGTTGCTGGCGATAAAATGGGGCCAAGTAAACGTGCAAAAGCTGAAACACTTAATGTTTTAATAATATCAGAACAAGATTTCTTGAATTCTATTATTTAGAAAGATTCTAAATTACCATATTTCATAGATTAAACGAGTATTTT
>CALGIH010000305.1 GCA_937916035.1 uncultured Lacinutrix sp. | reverse complement strand
AATCTAGTACGTGCTACTAATATGGCTGAGCAAACTGGTGGAGGAATTCTTGTTCTTTCTGAGGGTGTTTTTGGAATGCGTGGTGAACAAGGGCGTTTAAAAGAAATTGTTTAACTTAAAAAGAAATTTAATTTCAGATTTTTTGTTGATGATGCTCATGGTTTCGGAACTTTAGGAAAAACTGGAGCAGGAGCAGGAGAAGAGCAAGGCGTACAAGATGACATTGATGTGTATTTTGCTACATTTGCTAAATCTATGGCAAGTACAGGAGCTTTTATTGCAGCTGATCAAGAAATAATAGATTATTTAAAATACAACTTACGTTCGCAAATGTTTGCTAAATCTTTACAAATGCAGCTTGTGAAAGGCGCTTTGAAACGTTTAGATATGTTGCGAACAATGCCAGAATTAAAAGCTAATCTTTGGACTATTGTTGACGCTTTACAATCTGGTTTAAAAGAACGGGGTTTCGACATTGGAACAACACAGAGTTGTGTAACTCCTGTATATTTAAAAGGAAGTATTCCTGAAGCGATGGCGTTAGTAAAAGATTTAAGAGAAAACTACGGAATATTCTGTTCTATAGTAGTTTACCCTGTGATACCTAAAGGGATAATTTTACTTAGAATGATTCCAACTGGGTCACATAATTTAGTAGATGTTGAAGAAACTTTAAACGCATTTTCTGCAATTAGAACACGTTTGGAAAACGGAACTTATAAAAGATTATCTGCTGCTGTTGCTGCTGCAATGGGAGAGTAATTATCCGATAATTTATAAAAGAAAAGCCACTCATTGAGTGGCTTTTTTTATACGATATCTTTTTTAAACGTACAGCGACGTTTAAAAACTTCTGGCTTAAAATTTTTCCAAAGTTTATGTATGGCTTCATTGTCATCAAGCTCTGGACCTCTAATACACATTTCAATGCCTTTTTCTGAAAATGTTTTATGAAATTCATTAAAAATGATGGCAGTAATTCCTTTATTTTGATATTCAGGCAAAACACCAATTAAATAAAAGGTTACTTGTTTACTATGTTTTTTAGCTTTCAATAGATGAAAAACTCCAAAAGGGAATAATTTTCCTTGCATTTTTTGTAAAGCTGTTGCATAAGAAGGGGTTACAATTCCAAAACCAACTAATTTATCATCTTTATCAACTACAAATTTTACATATTCAGGATTTAAGAAGCTAATAAATTTCTTTTTAAAATAGTTTCGTTGTTCAGGAGTAATTTCAACAAAAGACGATAATACAGCATACGATTTTGAAAACACATCAAACATTTCATCCGTATATGGCATAATATCCTTATTTGATGTGAAATTTAAAGGACGTAGTTGATATCGCTGTTTTACCAATTCTTGAATACGATAGAAAAACTCAGGTTTTATGTTCTCAAACTTCATCTTACTTTCAGAATATCCTTTACCAACTGTATAACCTAAAGCTTTCAAATGCTCTGCATAATAAGGATAGTTGTGCCAAGTTATCATGTTGGCAATTTGATCAAAACCTTCAGTAACTACACCTACTTTGTCTAAATTTGAAAACCCAACAGGACCTTCAACATGATCTAGCTTATTTAATTTTCCAATAGTATGAACTTCATTAAGAAGTGCTTTTGTGACTTCAATATCATCAATTATATCAAACCATCCAAAACGCATTTTCTTTACATTTTGTCCTTTTACTTCTAACCAATTAATAATAGCTGCAACACGACCAACAATTTCATTGCCATTGTAAGCAAGAAAAAAGCGAGCCTCAGCATCTTTAAAAACAGGATTGACAGTTTTGTCGAAAGCTTTTAATTCTTCACTTATAATAGGAGGGACCCAAGTGTCAGAGCCTTTATAAAGTTTAAAAGGAAATTTAACAAATGCTTTGAGTTCTTTTTTGGTGATTGCTTCTTTTACTATTATCATACATTTAATTTAGGTCATAATGAAGGCTAACGGTCTCGGCTATGAGTAGT
>CALGIH010000304.1 GCA_937916035.1 uncultured Lacinutrix sp. | reverse complement strand
TGAGGTATTGTGTCTAGATGTACCTAATTTCTCAGTGAGTAAACCTAAACTTATACCACTTTCCCTATAAATTTTATCTTCATCAAGTAATGACAATAATTCTTCCTTTAACTCTAAAGAATAGCTAGGTGTAAGCGCTGAAGATTTATATTTAAAAATACCTATTGGGTCTACTAACTTCACTTCACCTTTAAAAACTTCTGGTTGTACATAAGTTATATATGCCACATAAAACACCAATCCAACAACTATCAATATTTGTAAGTGAAAAAATATTGGAACATCAAAAAATCCAGAAGTAATAGTTGTATAAAGTATAAATGTTACAACATAAGTTACATAAATGGCTATAATATTTCGTTGCCATAACAACTTAAACTTTTTCTTTGAGGTTCTTTTAGATATAAAATAAATTTTAAACGTTAAAAACCCATAAAGCACTAATGATATTATTTTTGTAGTCATTATTAAGTTTGCTTCATTAGTCAAAATATCCTCTTGATCAAATAGAATTACAAACTTTTCTATGCTTGAAAGCACATAGAATGGGCTAATGTAAACGAGTAAACCTATCACTGGAATTAAATGCAATACATCTGTCCATTTTAAGCTATAATTAATGGCTGTGATTTTAAAATAGAAATAAATTAAAGGACCATACAGCAATGGAAATACTGTTGAAAACAATAAAGTGTTTGGAAAATAATATTGACAATTAATAAGATATAAACTTAGATGTAGAATAAATAGAGAGTTAAGCAAAACGAACAGGCTCATTAAAAAAGTACCCACTCTATTGATCCCTTTCTTTAAGTTTAAAATCACAAAAATAAAGAGTCCAATCAGTGACGCAAACAAATAAAATAATGGCAACGTTTCAACCTTAGGTTTATAATTACTTTTAAAGTTTAGGTAAATATCAGTTTGACTGATTTTAGAAAAGAAATGATCGTTAATGATTGATAAATCAGATGTAGCTCTTATATACTTTTCGGCATAGTTAATGGCCTTATCAGCTTGCAATCTATCTGCGTAGATTCTTGCTAAATTCCTAAACTCTATTATGATATCTAAAGAGTCCTGACTCACCTCAAAATTAGGTTTTGAAGCAATCTCAACTTGCCCTATAGATTCAAACCCAAATATGGTATTTGAAATAAATAAGGAAATGATAATTAAAATAAAGGTTGATTTATTTAATAACACTTTTAGAATACTTGTTTTAGTGGAAACACTAATTGCTTAAATATACAAATTGAAGCTAACAATTAATACGCAAAAGTAAGTTCCGATAAACGTTTACGCCTTTATTCGATTTACTACAAACTAATCTTTAATTTGAATTTTGGTATTAATGTTATTAAAACCATATTTATCAACTAAGTATACTAAGGAAGTCATAGTCGCTGCTCCAAGCTCCAACTCACGTTTATTTATAGCATCAAAAGTATCATTAGCTGCGTGATGATAATCAAAATAACGTTGAGAATCTGGACGCAAACCAGCCAAAACAACAGTGCCATCTTTTAAAGGACCAATATCTGCTCCACTTCCACCTCTTTCAAAATAATGTATTAAGTAAGGCTCAAAAAGTGATTTCCAACTTAAAATTTGATTAAAACTTGCATCACTACTATCAAATGAAAAACCTCTTGGTGTAAAACCTCCAGAGTCACTTTCTAGTGCAAAAATATGCTTCTCTCCATTTTGCTTAGCAACTTTAGCATATTCATTGCCTCCTCTCATTCCATTTTCTTCATTCATAAACATGACAACTCTTATGGTTCGTTTTGGACGTATTCCAGATTCTTTTAAAAGCCTAACTACATCCATAGATTGCGTGCAACCCGCTCCATCATCATGTGAACCATCACCTAAATCCCAAGAATCTAAATGACCTCCAACAACAATAATCTCTTTTGGAAATTCACTTCCAGTTATTTCACCAATCACGTTATACGATTGCACATCCTCCAACTGCTGGCAATTTTGCTTAAAATAAAGCTTCACGTTAGTATCTAATTTTAACAAACTACTTAACAATTCGGCATGATTTGTACTAATTGCAGCTGCGGGAATGCGCTGATTGATCGGAGTATCTCCATAATTTGTTCCTCCTGTATGTGGAAAATCGTCAAGGCGTAAATTCATAGATCTCACTATCACACCAACTGCTCCATATTTGGTTGCTTCTTTAGCACCAGAACCTCTTTGATCTACACAACCTCCATAAGCATTGAAGGTATTAATTTGAGTTTCATCCATTGGACGATTGAAAAACACAATTTTACCTTCCAGCTTTTCGCGTCCAAGAATTTCAAGTTCCTCGAGACTTTGCACTTCAATCACATTTGCTTTAATACCTTGAGGTGCTGTAGCTACAGAGCCACCAAGTGCGCAAATATTCACAGAAATTGTTTTTCCAGGTTCGGTTTCAATGTATGCAAACTCAGGATTACCTCTTACCCATTTTGGGACCATAACTGGTTGAAGCCATACTTTATCAAGACCTAATTTGTCTAATTCTTCTCTGGTATACTGAACCGCTCTTTCAGCACCTAAAGAACCTGATAAACGACTACCTATTTGATTTGACAAATGATCTAACCACTGATAACTTTGTCCATTACTTAAAGATGTATTATAAATAGTTTTAATGGTTTCAGCGTCAGATTGAGAATAAAGTTGAAAAGTGAGTAGAAATCCTAAAAGGAAAAGTGATTGCTTCATGAGTTTTTTTGAAAGATTTATAATGTTTAAATATAAAACAAAAAACCAGCAAGGTCACTTATTTTAACTAAGTGTTTTATGCTGGAATTTTTTATCATACATGAATAAATGCCTAACCCTTTAGTAACGCTTATAACTAAATAAGACATAAATAATTTAAAAAGGTTTAAGCTTATTCGTTATTAAGCTGTTCTTTATATATTTCAATATTTACTTTGATCTCCTCTTTCAATTCAGGTTCTTTAATATCTGAATATGTTTTTAAAGTATCATATAATATTTTGGCAACAAGATATCTAGCTGTCGGTTTATTGTCAGCTGGAATTACGAACCAAGGTGCATGAGGTTTTGACGTTCTGCTTATAGCATCTTCATAACATACTTGATAATTATCCCATAGTTTACGCTCTTTAAGATCACCTGGAGAGAACTTCCAGTTTTTAGATGGTTTCTCTAATCTTCTTAATAATCTGTTTTTTTGTTCTGCTTTAGATAGGTTTAAAAAGAACTTAAAAATAATCGTCCCATTTGCTGCAACATGCTTTTCAAAATTATTAATCTGTTCAAAGCGTTTATCCCAAAAGGCTTCGTTAATGTCATCAACTGAATTTACACCTGGAATATTTTCGCCTAAGATATAACCTGGATGCACTCTGGTTACAAGTACATTTTCATAATGTGTTCTATTAAATACACCAAATTTTCCTCGTTCTGGTAATGCAATATAATGTCTCCAAATATAGTCGTGTGATAATTCTTTTGGTGTTGGTACTTTAAAACTGTGAACCACAACTCCGCGTGAATTGAAATCTTTAAAAACCTCTCTTATCAAACTGTCTTTTCCAGCGGTGTCCATGCCTTGAATACAAATAAGAACAGCATACTTATTGTGAGCATAAAGTATATCTTGAAGTTTCCCTAGTTTTTTCCGAACGCGTTTTAATTCTTTTTCAACTGTAACTTCTTCAGCTTCAATATTATAATTTGTAGTCCTATCCTTTAGTTGAAATTTTCCATCTATAATAAATTCTTCTTTGGATATATTTTTCATAACAGAATTAATTAAATTTAAATATAAGAAGATTTTGTACATTGGCCATACGTGATAGTTATAAAAAAAATTATACTAATCTTATTTTTTGCACTGTGTAATTTTCATTTAAGTGTTGCACAAGAATTAGATTCTTTATCAAATTTCTCTGAAATTGAAATCTTAAAACCCAGTATTGTCTCTACACATTCATTCGGAATATTTTTTTCGCGCTGGCAAGGAAATTTCAAGTCACATCCGTCAAAAGGGGTGCTAATTAATTTCAATTTAGAAAGTGGTAATGTCTGGTCACCGCCTGTTACTGCATACATCCCTAACAATCAAATAGACAGAGAGTACATTAGTCAGTTTGATTGGCATAGCCGAGAATTTAAGATAGATGTTAGCACTCTTGACTCAAAAACACTTGAAGTACAGAATGATGGCGTTATTAAAGGGTTAAGAGCAAATGTTAACTTTAGTTTAACTAAAAGAAGTGAGCTAAAAATTGGGATGAGAGCTTTTCTATTAACCAAAGGCAAACTGCCATTTTCTATTTTCACAAGTGATGAATCGATTGAGTTCTTTCATGATAATATTGCTGGAGGTGATGATCCTTTTGATCGCAAACTTTATCCATTTAACGAAGCGAAAATAAGGTATAAAGATAGAAATGATAGAGTTTTAAATTTTGAGAATGGAGACTTTTCACTTAGTGGTTTTGAATTTAGTTATTACTATTATCCGCACAATTTTTTAAATCAAACAAAAAGATTGTACATGAATTTCGGTTCACATCTTGGCCTAAATACCTCTAAATACAATAATTCAATAGACTTAGGTATTACAGCAAATCTTATGAAGCAATATGAACTAAAGAACAACAAAAATATTAGTTTAGGCCTTAGTATTGGCTCATCTAGAAATAGCGCTATTAATTTTAAGGATTCAAATATCGAATTTGCTAGTAATAAATTTATAGGTTATCTGGAGAGCATTGCAGAGTTTAGCTATGTTTCAAAGAAAAAAACAAAACATAGTTTTGGTATAGATTTTTATATTCAAACTAGTCTCAACAAGAAAAGTGAGTTT
>CALGIH010000303.1 GCA_937916035.1 uncultured Lacinutrix sp. | reverse complement strand
TATCATATCAAGGCTTCATCCATTTCAAATCGGGATGCCGTTGTACATATTAAGCAATCAAATATAGATTTTGGGACGACTTCTGAAACCTTGCCAAATCTTGCTGAATTATTCTTGGGCTCTTTTTTGAATGACGTCAGCAAAAAGTGAACTTTTAGTAATGGAAATGTTAATGATATTGAAAGAGTACAAGGAGATTTTAACATGAATACTCCTAGTTGGCTTGTTATGGATCATGGAATAAGTTTGGACGGACAATTTTTATACTTCAATAATGCTAGACTTGATGAAGCTAATTGTCAAGGTCCTTGTGACACCACAATAGGAATTGCACAAAAAAATAATGCTTCAACATTTAGTACACTTTCAGATTCTGCATCAATCTTACAAAACATTAATGATGTCAATTCCATTTATTATGCGCCTTGTATAAGTAGTGATAATCTAGATTTGTATTATACACGATATTTAAAAGGACAAATTATTTCGGAAACTGTTTTTTGAAATTTGTGTTGCAGTTAGAAGCACTTCTTTATCCTAATTTTCAATTCCAAAAGTTTTGTTTTCAGAAAATATCTCAAATTTAATAGAGGCTCCAACTCTAACTATAGATAAGAACATTATTTATTATCATCAAAAAACAACCAGTTCTCATAAAATAATAATGAGATATCGAAATTCTATATAAAATATTGCTTGATAATAGAACTACGACTTGATTTCTATGGCACTCAAAATCAAAGCACTTTTCGCTAATCATTTGTATAATTAAAACCTGCTTAATCTCCTCTTTTGGTAAAGTATAAAATAATGAATTATGCCTGATTTATTTTCCCTAAATTAGTAGCCGAGAGGCACATTGTCTCATCTACAAACATGTTGTGATAGATATAAATGGAGTACGATTATATTATAGTTGGAAGTGGTTTTGGAGGTTCGGTTAGCGCCTTAAGGTTATCAAAAAAAGGATACAAAGTTTTAGTCATTGAAAAAGGAAAATGGTTCAAAGCCAAAGATTTCCCTAAGACCAACTGGAATTTTATAAAATGGCTATGGATGCCAAGCTTACATTTTTTCGGTATCATGAAATTAACTATCTTCAGGCATGTCGCAATTTTATCTGGAACAGGAGTTGGTGGTGGCTCTTTAGTGTATGCCAACACATTACCCATTCCAAAATCAACGTTTTTTAAAACTGGTAGCTGGAGCAAGCTCCATGACTGGGAAAATGAATTAGCACCTTATTATCAGGAAGCTTTAAGAATGCTTGGAGCAACTAAAACACCCAAATTATTTGATGGCGATATTGGGCTCAAAAAAGTAGCTCAAAAATTGAATATGGAAGATCGGTTTGACGCTACAACTGTTGCCATCTATTTTGGTCAAGAAAACATCACCAAAGACGATCCCTATTTTGATGGCATGGGACCAGAAAGAACAGGCTGTAATTTTTGTGGTGCATGTATGACAGGCTGTAGAAATAATTCTAAAAACACATTAGATAAAAACTATTTATATTTAGCGCAAAAATATGGTGCTGAAATTATAGCCGAACATGAAGTGTTTGATGTGAGTCCAATAAATACAATTGATGGCGCTAATGGTTATGAAATTTCGATAAAAACTAGCACAAAATTCTTTACGAAGAGACGAAAAATTAAAAGTAAAGCTGTGATTTTCTCTGGAGGTGTTTTAGGTACCATCAAACTATTACTTAAGCTAAAAACGACCTCTTTACCTAATATTTCTAATAGATTAGGTCAAGACATAAGAACCAACAATGAAACCTTAGTGAGTGTTTCTAGTCTTGAAAAAGATAAGAATTATTCTAACGGTGTGGCAATTGGTAGTATTTTAGATACAGATGAAAATAGTCACCTTGAAATATGTAGATATTCTGAAGGCTCCAATGCTTGGAAACTTCTACATCTACCGTATGTTACAGGTAACAACATTTTCATTCGTTTGGCAAAGATTGTTGTGTCCGTAATAAAATCACCTATTAAGTATTTCAAAATTTATGTTGTTAATAGCTGGGCAAAAAAAACAGTGGTACTCCTTTTCATGCAGACCTTAGATAGCACACTTAGGTTTAAGAGAAATATTTTTGGTTTTATGAGTTCAACAGTGAGTACAGGTAAAAAACCGACTCCTTTTATCCCAGAGTCGGTCAAATTAATTAAAGAATATAGTAAGGCCGTAAATGGTGTGAGCACCTCATTTGCATTGGAAACAATTGCAGGTATTCCGTCAACTGCACATGTTTTAGGAGGTGCAGTGATGGGAGAAAATCCTTCGGAAGGTGTGATTGATAAAGACAACAAAGTCTTTGGCTATGAGAATCTTTATATTATCGATGGCTCTATGATATCAGCTAATCCTGGAGTAAATCCATCGTTATCAATAACCGCAATTGCAGAGCGAGCAATGGATCAAATACCTGTTAAAAACTAGGTCACCCATTTTAAATCATATACGTCAATGAAATATTTAATTAAAGGATTAAAGATTGTTTTAACGTTTGCATTACTGTTCGTAATAGCTATTGTGATCCTCTTTGGTCATCCCGATATTCCATTAAATGAATTAAAAGCAAAGTATACCAATACAGAGTCTTCATTCATTTCTGTAGATGGAATGGATGTTCATTTTCGTGACGAAGGAAACCAAACCGACTCTATTCCAATCGTACTCATTCACGGAACAGCATCTAGTTTGCATACTTTTGATGCGTGGACCAATAGCTTGAAGAATTCTAATCGAGTAATCAGGATAGATCTTCCTGCATTTGGCTTAACTGGTCCGTTTCCCGACCGCAACTACTCTATTGCTAATTATACCTCTTTTATAAAAGATTTTTTGACGGCTTTAAAGATTAAACAATGTGTGCTGGTTGGTAATTCGTTAGGTGGACAGATAGCTTGGAACTTTACTTTAGAGCAACCAGACATGGTGGAAAAACTGATTTTAATAGATGCTTCAGGATATCCTCTAAATTCAAAGAGCGTCCCAATTGCCTTTAAATTAGCTCAAACTCCAGTGCTTAAAAATCTACTTACCTTTATAACGCCACGTTTTTTGGTGAGACCTAGTGTTGAAAATGTCTATTTCGATACGTCAAAAGTAACAGACTCATTAGTTGAAAGATACTTTGAACTCACTCTCAGAGAGGGCAATCGTCAAGCTTTAGTGGATAGATTCAAGACGTCAAAGGACATAAGTGCCTATAAAAACATCAAAAACATTAAACAGCCAACACTTATACTTTGGGGAGCTGATGATTTATTAATCCCAGTTGAGAATGCTTATAGGTTTCATAAAGATTTACCAAATGACACCTTAGCGATATTGAACGATTCAGGTCATACTCCAATGGAGGAAAGCCCTATTGAAAGCCTAGAGCTTGTAACTAATTTTTTAAATAACGTACAACTAAAGAAATAACCAATGCTCGCCATAATTAACGATTTTGAAATTTAAAAAAGAAACTACTAATGCCGAACCTTGAAATAATACAGGAAAACAACGATTATATAATTGTCAATAAAATGTCTGGACTTATAAGTGAAAAAAGCCCTTATGAGAAACATACTGTTGAGAATCAAGTTCTTGATCACCTTTTAAAAAATAAACCA
>CALGIH010000302.1 GCA_937916035.1 uncultured Lacinutrix sp. | reverse complement strand
GGGCATAATATGTTTGGACCTGGAAGTTTAGGTGCAGCAATTGCAATTAAAGAACTCATGGAAGCTGGTCAATTAAAAGGCACCATTCGTTTTTATGGAACACCAGCTGAAGAGGATTTGGCTGGTAAAGTATACATGGCAAGAGCTGGTGTTTTTAATGATCTTGATGTTTGTTTAGACTGGCATCCAAGTTATTTAAATGAAGCCAGTGTTCAAAGCTCACAAGCAGTGTCAGATTTTTCAATAAATTTTAAAGGAAAAAGTGCTCATGCTGCAGCAGATCCATGGAATGGAAGAAGTGCATTAGATGCTGCTGAATTTTTTACTACAGGAATAAATTCACTTAGAGAACATGTAAAGCCAAGTGTACGCATGCACTATGTTTATACCAATGCAGGACAAGTGCCAAATGTAATTCCTGCAGAAGCTAGTGTTTGGTTGTGGATTAGAGACTCTAAGCGAAGTGGTGTTTCTGAAGTTGCTGAACGCATGAAAAACATTGCAAAAGGAGCTGCATTAATGGCTGGAGTAGATTATGAAGTGAAATTAAATAGTGGATTGTATGAAATCTTAGTCAATCAAGCTGGTGCAAATGTCTTACAAAAAAACATTGAGTTCGTTGGTCCAATAACTTATACTGCTGAAGAGATTGAATTTGCAAATAACATCATGAAAGAATATGGCCTTGAGGCTAAAGGAATCGATGGAAGTATCCATGAAATGAAAGAAACCTCTAAAGATGCTGTTGGTGGATCAACAGATGTAGGTGACGTCAGTTATATAGTTCCAGAAATTTCACTAGGTGCAGTTACTGCTCCTGATGGTTCGCCATGGCATTCATGGGTTGTCGTAGCTTGTGGAGGCATGAGTATTGGACACAAAGGCATGCTATTTGCCTCAAAATCATTAGGTACAACAATGGTAGATTTATTTGAGGACGCATCACTTAGAGCTGAAATTAAAGAGGATTTTCTTAAACGTAAAGGGAATGAGATTTGGAAAGCAATGTTACCAGATGGTCCTGCTCCTATTCCTAATCCAAAAACAAATTAAACTATTTCAATTAGGTATATAAATGATAAAATTCTTTAGAAAAATACGATACGACCTTATGGAGAAAAACAAAACTGGAAAGTATTTTAAATATGCAGTTGGGGAAATTGTATTAGTTGTAATTGGAATTTTGATAGCAATTCAATTGAACGAATGGAGACAGGAAAGTAATAACAATAATCAAAAGCAAATAGTTTTAAATGCATTGAAGCTTGAATTCGAAGCTAATCAACAACAATTGGATACAGTCGTTTATTACTTGGAAAAAGTTCAAAAATCAT
>CALGIH010000301.1 GCA_937916035.1 uncultured Lacinutrix sp. | reverse complement strand
TCACCAATAAACTGCCATGATTTAAGAAACACATCTCTTTTTAAAGCTTCAAAAGTTTCATTGTCTTTATAAAATAACGCAGGAAGTGTTTCCGCTTTTCTAATATCTGGATCAATATTATATTTCATTATCATAAATAATATAATTGTACATTCGTTATGCGCTACTAATTTACACAATTAAACCATACCTCTTTTTAAAACTAGTTAAATGGCTTCAAAACCACGAAAAATAGGATTAATTACTACAACTTCGTTAGTTGTTGGGAACATGATTGGAGCAGGTATTTTTTTACTTCCAGCTTCATTAGCTAGTTACGGAAGCATCAGTATTCTTGGATGGTTGTTTACTTCTGCTGGAGCTTTAATTTTAGCTAAAATATTTAGTAATTTCAGTAAAATTATTGTTAATAAAAGTGGTGGCCCTTATACCTATTCAAAAGCTGGATTTGGAGATTTTATAGGTTTTTTGGTGGCTTGGGGTTATTGGATTTCCTGTTGGGTTAGTAATGCAGGAATTGCTCTAGCTATTATTGGAGCCTTGAGTTACTTTTTTCCTGAGTTGAATACAAATCCGATTTTAAAAGTGAGTCTTGGTTTAGGTATGATTTGGTTTTTTACGTGGGTAAATTCTAAAGGAATCAAAGAATCGGGAAGAATTCAAGTAATCACAACCGTTTTAAAACTTTTGCCTTTAGCTCTAATTATTTTATTAGGCGCTTTCTTTTTTAGTTTAGACAATTTCCCAGACTTTAATTTAACTGGAGAAAGTAATTTTGCGACTTTTCCTGTTGTCGCTGCCTTAACATTATACGCGTTTTTAGGTATTGAATCTGCAACCATTCCTGCAGAAAATGTAGAAAATCCAAAGAAGATAGTGCCGAAAGCAACAATGCTCGGAACCATTATAGTAACACTAGTTTATATTCTAGGAACCGTTGTTTTATTTGGCATTTTACCTGTTGAGGTTTTAAAAGATTCGCCTGCACCATTTGCTGAAGCTGGAAAAATTATTGGTGGAGAATACGCTGGCTATTTTGTAGCAGCTGGAGCTGCAATTTCAGGTATTGGTGCTTTAAATGGATGGATTTTAATTGTGAGTCAGTTGCCAATGGCAGCAGCGAAAGATAATATGTTTCCAAAGATGTTTAAAAAAGAAAACAAAAAAGGAGTTCCTTATATAGGATTGATTATTGGAAGTGTGTTAAGTTCAATAATCCTACTCATGAACGTCTCTGATGGTTTGGTAGATCAGTTTACGTTTGTTGTGAATCTAACCGTATTGGCGTGTTTAGTGCCTTATTTATTTGTTTCGGCTTCCTATATTATTGTGCTTATTGAAAAGAAACTTCATATTAATAATTTTCTCAAAACATTTGTATTAGGTAGCTTGGGTTTTGCTTATTCGTTATGGGCAATTTATGGGTCTGAAGCAGATACAGTTTTTTACGGATTTTTATTATTATTGTTAGGAATTCCATTTTATGTTATGATGAAATGGAACCAGAGAAAAAGCTAATATGAAAGTCGATTTGGCCATTTGCCAGGCAAAAGTTTAATACCATTAGAAATTTTTATAATTGAATGTCAAGAACTTAATTTTTTTAATAAATGAAAACAACACATCACTCAGAATATTTAAAACTACAATCGGTATATATAAAACCTGCAAAAAATGCTTTTGTATCAGATATTCATTTAAGTGAACAATGGCGAGAACTTAATTATTTATCGAGACCAGATTTTGATAACGCTCTAGATGAGTATGATTTCTTTCAAAAATGTTTGATTCATAAAAACGTTTCCGTTGATTTTTTTCCTCATGATAATAACATTAAGATTGATTCTATTTATTGTAGAGATGCCTCTATCGCAACAGATTTTGGAATGATTCTTTGTAATATGGGAAAGGAAGGTCGTATTAATGAACCTCAATCTCATTTGGATACCTATACTGCAAATGCCATTCCTATTTTAGGGATTATAAAATCACCTGGAACTATAGAAGGAGGTGATGTTGCTTGGTTGGATGAAAAGACTTTAGCGGTTGGTCATACTTATAGAACGAATGAAGCAGGGATTTCACAACTAAAAGCTTTATTAGAGCCTAAAGGCATTGCGGTAATTGTTGTAGACTTACCACATTATAAAGGTGAAAGTGATGTGTTCCATTTAATGAGTATTTTAAGTCCTGTGGATAAAGATTTGGCTGTTGTATATTCACCTTTAATGCCAATTAAATTCAGAAATGAACTCTTAAAAAGAGGCTTTGAACTTATTGAAGTTCCAGAGGAGGAATTTGATTCTATGGGTTGTAATGTGCTAGCAATTGCGCCACGAGAGTGTTTAATGGTTGCTGGAAACCCTAAAACTCAAAAATTATTAGATAAGGCAGGATGTAAAGTTACTTCTTATAACGGAAATGATATTAGCGTAAAAGGCGGAGGAGGACCAACCTGTTTAACACGACCCATGTTGAGGTCGTATTAACTACATTTTTAAGTAAAAATCCTTAGTTAAATTAATATAATCTTGAGTGTATTGATGCCGTTCGGTTTCAATAATTAATTCATCAATTTCAACTTCACATTCAGTAAACGAAAACTGCATAAGACTGCGCTTTATTTCTGATGAAGGATTGCCTTTAACTCTTAATATACTATTTGGAAATAATCTCGATTCTGTTGCTAAGGCTATGAACTTTTCTTCTTCTTTAAAGGGAAGAACAACAGAAAACACACCATTTTTAGAAAGTAAATTCGACACGCTTTCTAATAAATGACTAAAAGGTAAAGCGTCTTCAAAGCGAGCTAAGGCTCGTTGTTTATCATCGCTTTTATAATCATCTGAATAAAAAGGTGGATTGGAAACAATCAAATCGTATTTGTCTTCAATCTCTTCTGTAAATTCTTTTAACGATGTATGGTAACAAAAAAGTCTATCGTTCCAAGAAGAATTTTCAAAATTCTCTGTGCATTGTTCGTAAGCATCATCAGCAATTTCAATAGCATCAATAAGTTCCGCGTTACTTCGTTGGGCTAATATTAAAGCGATAACTCCTGAGCCAGCTCCAATATCGAGCACTGAAAATGGTTCTTGATTTACTGAAGTCCACGCGCCAAGTAATACAGCATCTGTACCAATTTTCATGGCGCATCTATCTTGGTCAATTGTAAACTGCTTAAATTTAAAAGGAAGCGAAGACATTAATCTAGATATAATTCAATAAGTCCAGGAGGCGTTTCAACAGTTATGGTTTGGGTTTTTCTATTGACCTCGATAATGAATTCATCATTCATAGGAATTAGAATATCAATACCATTTCGATCTACTTCAAAAAGAGCTTGAGCAGTTGAATCATTTATAGCTGTGATGATTCCAATTTCTCCAAAATTCTTATCCGTAATTTTAAAACCAATGACTTCGTGATAGTAAAACTTGTTACCCTCCAGTTTTGGTAAGAATTTGAGTGGCAAGTATAATTCGCTTTTTATTAAGGCGTCAGCGTCACCTTCGGTATCGACATCTTCAAATTTAACTCGTAACAAATCTGATTTGTGAAGCTGTGAGCTTTCAACAAAAAAAGGAATTAAATTATTTCTTACTTGTACAAAAATGGCATCTAAATGCTCATAAAGTTCAGGTTGATCAGTGTCAAGTTTTGCCAAAAGCTCTCCTTTAAAGCTATACTTGGTGACAATTTTTCCTAAATAAAAACAATCTTCTTTTTGCATCGAAAACATTAATTTTCGTTTCCGAGTAATCGGAAATCTTCACGTTATGAAATATAAGTTAAAAGATTCCCTTTTTCAAGGGAATTCATAAAAAAACTCCGATACAGGGTATCGGAGTTTAAAAGTATAAAAAATAATTTCTTTACTCTTCTTTGTTTGGAGCTTTAACTTCTTCAGTTGTTGTTTCAGCTTTAGCTACTTCTACAACTTCTACAACTTCTTCAGTTGTTTCAGCTGTAGCTTCATCAGCAACAACCTCTTCAGTCACTTCTTCTTCAACAACAGGAGCTGCTGCTGCAATACGAGCTTCGTTTGCTGCTTTTTCAGCTTCTAATGCTTTTGCTCTAACTTCAGCATCAGCTTTAGCTAAACCATCTTTCTTAGAATCAACTTTGTTTGCTTTTTCATCTAACCAAGCTTGAAATTTTGCTTCAGCTTGCTCTTCAGTTAATGCACCTTTTCTTACGCCACCTGCTAAATGATTTTTTAACAATGCACCTTTATAAGATAAAATTGCTTTTGCAGTGTCAGTAGGTTGCGCTCCATTTTGAAGCCATTTTACTGCACCATCAACATCTAAATCTATAATTGCTGGGTTTACGTTTGGATTGTAACTTCCTATTTTTTCTAGGTATTTACCATCTCTTTTTGATCTTGCATCTGCTGCAACAATCCAGTAAAAAGGTTTTCCTTTTTTACCGTGTCTTTGTAGTCTTAATTTAACTGCCATAAAAATTAATTAGTGAGGTTCGCGACCTCTATTATTAATGAGAGCGCAAAGATACTACATTTTTCTAATTCACAATGATGAGTTTAGCTTTTTTATTATACTTTTGGTGTCTTAAAGTCGTTAAGTAATTATGAAAAAAGTATTTATAAGCCTTGTAGTGGTGCTTTTAGCTGTGAGTTGTAGTGATGAAGTTAGGTTTAATTCGCCAGCAATACAAGCTCATAAAAACGGAAAAATTATATGGCAAGCAAATTTTTTAGCCGCTGATATTGATAATGGAGGCTACGTCATAGAGGTTAGAAATGCAGGTGAAACAGTGCAGCTAATTACAAATAATGATGTTAGAGGAACTTTTGAAATTGGTCTAGATACAGGTAATATAGCTATTTTTAAGGATGCAGATGGTACTGTTTATTCAAGTGAGAATATGCCAGATCCAAGTATTTCAATTTATCCACCTACAGGGCAAATTATAGTTGGTACTATTGATAATGACACTCCAAAAAATATTTATGGAACTTTCTGGTTTTATGCTTATACAGCTGATGGCTTAAATGTTGTTAATTTTAATGAAGGGGTATTTTATAAAACTCCTCTTGTTGGAGGCTTGGTTCAAATAAATTAAATTATTTCTAGAACTAATTTTCTTTAGATTATTGTTTATAACTTTTCATCTTTAAACCTATAATTATTCCTATTTTTAAGGTTCGAATTTTTGATCCTAAAATCCATTTATGTACTTAATATTTGATACAGAAACAACTGGTTTGCCAAAGCGTTGGAAAGCTCCAATTACTGATACAGATAATTGGCCAAGAGCTGTTCAAATTGCATGGCAACTGCATGATGCCATGGGGAACTGTATTGAACATCAAGATTATTTGATTCAACCAGATGGATTTAATATCCCTTATGATGCCGAAAAAATTCACGGTATTTCTACCGAGTTAGCACAAGAACAAGGGCTACCATTAAAGAAAGTTTTAGAAAAATTTAATATAGCCTTATCCAAATCAAAATTTGTAGTTGGTCAAAATGTTGCTTTTGATTTAAACATTATGGGTTGTGAATTGTATCGTGAGAATGTAGAATCTCCATTGTTGCAACTCCCTATTTTAGATACATGTACGGAGCATACAGCAGCACTTTGTAAACTTCCAGGAGGTCGCTACGGAAAATTCAAATTACCAACACTTACTGAATTACACGAATATTTATTTGGTAAAGCTTTTAATGAAGCACATAACGCTACTGCTGATGTTGAAGCAACCACTCGCTGTTTTTTAGAACTTATTCGAAGAAAAGAATATAGTACAGAACAGTTAGATGTTCAACCAGATTTTTTCGAAAAATATTCAAAAAAGAATCCTAAAGAGATTCAACTTATTGGATTAAAGCACATCAACCTCAAAAAAGCTTCTGCGAAGATAAATGCAAAGCTACAACAGGCGCAAACAGTTGATATTGATAAAAATTCTATTGATGTTTCTGAATTGCAGAACGCTAATTTTGCTCATCTTCATAACCACTCGCAGTTTTCTGTATTACAATCAACCATAAGCATTAAAGATTTAGTGGCTTCAACAGCAAAACACAATATGAATGTTGTTGCATTGACAGATCATGCTAACATGATGGGAGCATTTCACTTTGTAAAAGAAGTAAAAAATCATAATAGATTAGTTAAAGAGCAAAATGAAGAAGCCCTTGAGAAGGGAGAAGTTCCTGTTGCTCAAGAAATAAAACCAATAATTGGTTGTGAGTTTTTTGTTTGTGAAGACCATTTAAATAAGTCGCATAAAGATGATGGTTACCAAATAGTGCTGCTGGCAAAAAATAAAAATGGCTATCAGAATTTGGTAAAAATGGCTTCTATTGCCTACACAAAGGGCTTTTACTACGTGCCAAGAATCGATAGAAAAGTTGTAGAAAAGTATAAAGAAGACATCATTGTGCTTTCTGGTAACCTCTATGGTGAAGTGCCCAGTAAAATATTGAACGTTGGTGAAAAGCAAGCTGAAGAAGCTTTGATTTGGTGGAAAGAGCAATTTAATGATGATTTCTATCTTGAGATTATGCAACATAATCAAGAGGATGAACGTCGTGTAAATCAAGTATTAAAAGAGTTTTCAAATACACATGATGTAAAGTTGGTAGCAACAAACAATAATTATTATTGTGAGCAAGAAAATGCGAATGCACACGATATTTTACTCTGTGTAAAAGATGGCGAAAAACAAGGCACACCTATAGGGAGAGGTCGTGGTTATCGTTATGGATTGCCAAATCAAGAATACTATTTTAAGTCTTCGGAAGAAATGAAATCGTTGTTTAAAGAGACACCTGAAGCGATTATTAATATTCAAGAAGTTGTTGACAAAGTCGAGGCTTATGAATTAGCTAGAGACGTTTTATTACCAGAGTTTAGTATTCCTGAAGAATTTAAAGACGAAGAAGATTTAAGCGATGGAGGCAAACGAGGAGAAAACTCTTATTTAAAACACATTACTTATCAAGGTGCCAAAAAACGTTATCCAGAGATCACTAAAGAAATTCAGGAACGTTTAGATTTTGAATTGGCAACCATTGAAAACACAGGTTATCCAGGATATTTCTTAATCGTTGAAGATTTTATTCGCGAAGCCAGAAGAATGGATGTGTCTGTTGGTCCTGGTCGTGGTTCGGCAGCAGGTTCTGTGGTGGCTTATTGTTTGTGGATAACAAATATTGATCCTTTAAAGTACGATTTACTTTTTGAGCGTTTCTTGAATCCAGATCGTGTAAGTATGCCAGATATTGATATCGATTTTGATGATGAAGGAAGAGGTCGTGTCATGGAGTACGTTATCAATAAATATGGAGCCAATCAAGTGGCGCAAATTATCACTTATGGTACGATGGCTGCAAAATCGTCCATTCGTGATACTGCTAGAGTTTTAGATTTGCCCTTGTTTGATGCAGACAGAATTGCGAAATTGATTCCAACAATGTCTAAACTTGCAAAGATTTTTGGAGCTGATGAGAAGAAGCTAAAAACCATGTTTCGAGCAGAAGATTTAGAAAAAGTCAATCAGCTTTTAAATATAGCTGATGGTGACGATTTAGAAGCCGAAACCATAAATCAAGCACGTATTCTTGAAGGTTCAGTTAGAAATACTGGAATTCATGCCTGTGGAGTTATTATCACACCAAGTGATATTACTAATTATGTTCCAGTAGCTACTGCAAAAGATTCAGATTTATACGTGACTCAATTTGACAACTCAGTTGTTGAAGATGCTGGTTTGTTAAAAATGGATTTCCTTGGTTTAAAAACCTTAACGCTTATTAAGGATACGGTAAAAATTGTAAAGGCGAAGCACAATATAGATTTAGATCCTGATAGTTTTCCAATTGATGATGAAAAAACCTATGCTTTGTTTCAAAAAGGAGAAACAGTTGGAATATTTCAGTACGAATCTCCAGGCATGCAAAAGCATTTGAAGGATTTAAAACCAACAGTTTTTGATGACCTTATTGCTATGAATGCACTGTATCGTCCAGGTCCAATGGAGTATATTCCTAGTTTTATTGCACGTAAACATGGTGATGAAGCTATCGCGTATGACCTTCCAGAAATGGAGGAATACCTCAAGGAAACCTATGGTGTTACAGTCTATCAAGAGCAAGTAATGCTATTGTCTCAAAAGTTGGCAGATTTCACAAAGGGTGAAGCAGATGTATTGCGTAAAGCCATGGGGAAAAAACAGAAATCCGTTCTTGATAAAATGAAACCCAAATTTATTAAGCAAGCTGCTGCCAAAGGCATGGATACAGATAAGCTTGAAAAAATCTGGAAAGATTGGGAAGCCTTTGCAAGTTATGCATTTAACAAATCTCACTCAACATGTTACGCTTGGATAGCTTATCAAACAGCATATTTAAAAGCGCATTATCCAGCAGAATATATGGCAGCTGTGTTATCAAATAACATGAATGATATCAAGCAAGTGACTTTCTTTATGGAAGAATGTAAACGCATGAAACTGAATGTTCTTGGGCCAGATGTCAATGAATCCTATTATAAATTTTCTGTAAATAAAGATTATGCTGTTCGCTTCGGAATGGGAGCTATCAAAGGAGTTGGGCATGGCGCAGTAAGAACCATCGTTGAAAATAGAAAAAAAGAGGGACACTATAAGTCTATTTTTGATATGGCTAAACGAATTGATTTGCGTGCAGCCAATAAAAAAGCTTTTGAAAATTTAGCGAATGCTGGAGGATTTGATTGTTTTAAATCGTCGCATCGTGCACAATATTTTCATGACGAAGGTGACGGGATTAATTTTTTAGAAAAAACCATTCGTTATGCAAGCAAGCATCAAGAGAACGAAAATTCGGCTCAAGTAAGTCTGTTCGGTGAGGCAAGTGATGTCCAGATTCCAGAACTGGAAGTGCCTCTCTGCGAAGAATGGGGAACTATGGAAAAACTAGCTCGTGAAAAGGAAGTAGTTGGGATCTACATTTCTGGTCATCCACTAGATGATTTTAAGATTGAAATGAACACGTTCTGTAGTGCAACTATTTCTTTGTTTAAAGATTTAGAGAATTATGTAAATCGAGAATTAACTTTTGGAGCTGTGGTTACAGATGTTCAGCATAGAATTAGCAAGCAAGGAAAAGGGTGGGCTACTTTTACTGTTGAAGATTATGTTGACACACACGAATTCAGAATTTTCGGAGAGGAATATTTGAAATTTAGACACTTTTTAATGAAAAGCAGCTTTGTTTATGTACGAACATTTGTAAAAGAAGGCTGGACAAATAGAGAGACAGGAAAAAAAGGAGAGGCTAGAATTCAATTTAATAGCTTTCAATTATTACATGATGTTATGGATAGTTATGCTAAAAAACTATCTATTCAATTTGACATTAAGGACCTTGAAAAAGACCGCATAGAGGGTATCAAAGAGTTGCTCAAAATGCATGAAGGTAACCAGATGCTTAATTTTGTAATTTATGATAATAAAGAGCAGATCAAGTTGCAAATGCCAAGTAGAAGGCAAAAGGTGAGAATTTCGCAAGAATTACTTGATGAACTTGAGAGTCAGCAGGTATTTTATAAGTTGAATTAGTCCTTATAGCATCAATCAATTTACACATAAGGAAAACAAATAGTTACTTTGTAAGCTTTGGAAATTTTTTTGACTAATTTTGCATATAAATTAGTAGTAATACACAATTAAATTAAAATATTATGGCATTAGAAATAACAGATGCAACGTTTGAAGAAGTGGTTTTAAAAAGCGATAAGCCAGTAATGGTAGATTTTTGGGCAGCTTGGTGTGGACCATGTAGAATGGTTGGACCAATCATTGACCAAATAAGTGAGGAATATGCAGATAAAGCTGTAGTTGGAAAGATTGATGTAGATGCAAACCAAGAATTTGCGGCAAAATTTGGTGTTAGAAACATACCAACAGTTTTAATATTTCAAAACGGCGAAGTTGTAGGAAGACAAGTAGGAGTAGCTCCTAAAAATGCTTACACAGACGCAATAGATGGATTGTTATAAAAAAATTTAACAAATAAGCTTATAGAAAAGGTTTGGCAATGCGCCAAACCTTTTCTATTTTTAGTGCCTCTTACTTTTATATTCCTATTATGAAGCAACTATGTTTAGGGCTTTTGGCTCTTTTTTTATTAGCATGCAATAACAATGATAAAACTACTGAATCTGCTTTGTTGGCGAAAGGTATTTCGTTGGATTTGGCAGAATTTAGAACAGAACAACTTTCAGATATAGCCTATCATTTAATGTTTGATGTTCCAGAATCGTTGGATATACCAGTAACTTCTAAATTGACATTGCAAGTCAACATTCATAATTTAAAACAATCACTTATTTTAGATTTCAATGCAGATAAATCATTACTTCTAAGCGTTAACGCTAATGGAAAAAATATTGAGATTAAGCATGAAAACGAACATCTAATAATCGATACAACTCATCTAAAATTAGGTGACAATACTATCGAAATTGCCTTTAATGCTGGCGAATTATCCTTAAATAGAAACAAGGAATATTTATACACTTTATTGGTGCCAGATAGAGCAAGCACACTGTTCCCTTGTTTTGACCAACCAGATCTAAAAGCAATTTATCATTTAAACATTTCGGCTCCAAAAGGCTGGCGAGTTTTATGTGGAGCATTACTCAAGGACACCATTGTTGAGGAGGATAAAACGACGTTTATATACAATCCTACCGATACAATGAGTACCTACTTATTCTCATTTGTTGCTGGTGCTTTCAAGACGGCTCAAAAAACCATTGATGGTTTCAAAATGAATCTTTTGTATCGTGAAACCGATTCGGCAAAAGTCACGGCGAGTATTCCTGAGGTTTTCAGGTTGCATTATGAAGCGGTTCGTTTTCTTGAAGAATATACCAATTATAAATTTCCGTTTCAAAAGTTAGATTTTGCCACCATTCCTGGATTTCAATATGGAGGTATGGAGCATGTTGGTGCCGTACAATACAGAGAATCATCTTTGTTTCTAGATGAAACTGCAACAAAGAGTTCTGAGTTAAGTAGAGGGAAATTAATTGCTCATGAAACCTCACACATGTGGTTTGGAGATTTAGTAACTATGAAATGGTTCAACGATGTATGGATGAAAGAAGTATTTGCCAACTTTATGGCAGATAAAATAGTCAATCCTAGTTTTCCAGAGTTCAACCATGATTTACAGTTTGTATTATCGCATTATTCTAGTGCTTATGGTGAAGACCGAACACAAGGTGCGACTCCTATTCGTCAGCATCTGGATAACTTAAAAAATGCAGGCTCTTTATACGGAAATATCATTTATAACAAAGCACCAATTATGATGCGCCAATTGGAAGCTGCCATGGGAAAGCAAGCCTTTAAAGAAGGTATTCAGGATTATATAAAAACCTATGCCAATGGAAATGCCGATTGGACAGAACTCGTATCTATTCTGGATGAAAAAACAGCTATTGATATGAAAGCCTGGAGTGCTGTTTGGGTAAATCAATCTGGACGACCAATCATTACCGATCGTATTGATTACGCATCAGATAATACAATTTCTGGATTTGAAATATTTCAAAAAGCAGAAGATAAAGGGGATAAAATTTGGCCACAACAGTTTGAAATTGGGCTTGTTTACTCAGATTCAATAGCGGTAATTAATGTAGCAATACAAAAGCAGGTAGTTACTGTAAAAGAAGCTATTGGCATGCCTAAGCCATTAGATATTATTTACAATTACAACGGATTTGGTTATGGCGTTTTTCCAATTCAGGCTGAAAGTTTGGATGCTTTTTTAAGTCTTGAAGATGAGGTTGCCAGAGGTTATTCTTATATTAATATTTATGAAAAAATGTTAAATAATGAGGTCGCTCCAATTCAGGTTTTTCAGCTTTTTAAACGTGCAGTTTTAGAAGAAAAGGAAGAAGTTTTGGTACGTTTGATTTCGGGGCAACTACAAAGTATTTTTTGGGGCTATTTCACAGAAAATCAAAGAGCTAGTGTTCAAGGATCATTGGAAACTGATCTAAGGCTCCGTCTGGAAGGGACTGAAACTTCTGGAATTAAAAAAACACTGTTCGATCTTTATAAAGACATTGCCTATTCAAGTAAAGGACAAGATTTTTTATATACTATTTGGAATAAAACCACCAATATTCAAGATTTAAAATTAAACATTGATGATTATACCAGTTTAGCATCAACATTAGCGTTATACAATCATCCAAACACAGAACATATTTTACAAATTGCCGAAACACAAATTACGAATCCAGATAAGTTAGAGCGTTTTCAGTTTTTGTTACCATCATTATCGAATGATGCAGTAATTCGTGATAAAGTTTTTGAGTCGCTTAAAGATGCCAAAAACAGAGAAAAAGAATCTTGGGCATCAAATGCGTTGAGACATATACACCATCCATTACGTCAAGCGAGTGGGCAAAAGCACTTGAAACAAAGTTTGGAGATGTTAGAGGAAATTCAGCTTACTGGAGATATATTTTTTCCAAAAGGATGGCTCAATAGTACAATTGGAATGTATAATTCGGCTTATGCCAAAGAAGTTATTGAAATGTTTTTAAGCGAACATCCCAATTTTAGTCCAATATTAAAAAACAAATTACTTCAAGCTGCAGATCCAATTTTTAGAGCACAAGCTATTTTTGAAAGTACAAAAAACAATGAATTTAAGAGACCAAGTAAATAAAACCTCAGGATTTAAGAATCTTGAATTATTAGCAAAACAAGTGGTTGAAGGCTTTATTGCTGGGATGCATAAAAGTCCGTTTCATGGATTTTCGGCTGAATTTGCCGAACATAAAATTTATAATCAAGGTGAAAGTACGCGACATATAGATTGGAAACTATTTGCGAAAACAGACAAGCTTTATACAAAGCGCTATGATGAAGAAACCAATTTACGCTGTCATCTTATTATAGATAATAGTAGCTCCATGCATTATCCTGAAGTTAACGATTTCTCGCTCAACTCACTTAACAAAATAGGTTTTTCGGCATTGGCTGCAGCCTCTTTAATGCATATATTTAAAAAGCAACGAGACGCCGTTGGTTTAAGTATTTATAGTAATGCTTACGATTATTACGCACCTGAAAAAGGGAGTGAGCGCCATCACAGAATGTTATTGGAACAACTAAGTAATATGGTTATTGCTAAACCCGTTCAAAAAACAACGAATACCTACGAGTATTTACATCAAATAGCTGAGAATATCCATAGGCGATCTATGATATTTTTATTCACAGATATGTTTCAACCAGATGTTGACAACGATAAATTATTTGATGCCTTAAGACATTTAAAATATAATAAGCATGATGTAATCCTATTTCATGTGTTTGATAAAGAAAAGGAGGTGAACTTTAATTTTGATAATAAGCCTAAGCGATTCATTGATGTTGAAACAGGAGATTTCATCAATGTTTATGCCGAAAACATTAAAGAAAATTATGAAAAAGCAGTCCATGAATTTTTTAATGATATCAGATTAAAGTGCGGACAATATCAAATAAAGCATGTGGAGGCAAATATTAACGAGAGTTTTAATAGAATTCTCACTGCTTTCATGGTTGAACGACAAAAATTTGTTTAGAACGAATTTATTGAAAAAATAGTAAAAAACGTTTGCGTTATAAAAAATCGAGTGTATATTTGCAACCGCAATAATGCAACGGTCTGGTAGTTCAGCTGGTTAGAATGTCGCCCTGTCACGGCGAAGGTCGCGGGTTCGAGTCCCGTCCAGACCGCAAAAAATTGCAACAAATAAGCTCTGAGAAATTAGGGCTTTTTTTTGCAATTAAAAGAAGTTGTGTTGTTCTCAGAGAAATCTGAGATGTAGTAATACCAGAGTAAATTTGGTATTCCAATGAGAAGCTTTCCTTTTTTCTTCCGATACGTCGGAATAGAAGATTGGGATGCTTTTTTGTTTTAGGGCAGTTTATTATTCTACTAACTATTATTGTTTTTATAAAATGCAACTATATTTAAACGACTCCATAATTGGCTATTAGGTTTGTGTTTAATTAAACAAAAGTTAACTTAGACCGGAACTAATGCATTCTAGTGAGTTTGCATGTCATATAAAACATCTTTCTTTTAGTAGTTACTTTAGCTTATTTATTTTACATTTTTTTATAACTTAGTGCTACCAACCAAAAAAAATAATCATGACCAGAGTACTAACTTTTATTTTGTTGTTTTCGTTCTTTAATACTAATAGTTTCGGACAAAATCAAACTATTGATGCTTCTATATTTAGCGGTTTAAAACTCCGTAACCTAACTCCTGCAAAAACAAGCGGTAGAGTTGTAGATGTAGCAATTCACCCAACAAATCGAAGTATTCGATTTGTTGCTGTTGCCTCTGGAGGTGTATGGAAAACAACTAATGCTGGTACGACTTGGACACCAGTTTTTGATAATGAAGGCTCTTATTCAATTGGTACAGTTGAATTTGATATGAACAATCCGATGATTGTTTGGGTTGGTACAGGTGAGAATAATGCGCAACGCTCGGTAAGTAAAGGAGATGGTATTTATAAAAGTACTGATGGTGGCAATACATGGAAAAACATGGGCTTGAAAACTTCTGAGCACATTGGAAAAATTGCCATTCATCCAACCAACTCAGATATTGTATATGTGGCTTCACAAGGTAGTGTCTGGAAAG
This sequence comes from uncultured Lacinutrix sp., assembly GCA_937916035.1. Taxonomy (GTDB): domain Bacteria; phylum Bacteroidota; class Bacteroidia; order Flavobacteriales; family Flavobacteriaceae; genus CAJQLB01. The sequence goes on along the minus strand of CALGIH010000301.1, from coordinate 1,356 downwards.
CTGGAGGTGATAGAGGTCTTTACAAGACAATTGATGGTGGTACTACTTGGGAAAGAGTCCTCCATATTAGTGAAGACACTGGTATATCTGATGTGACCCTTGACCCACGAAACCCAGATATTCTAATTGCATCAGCTTATCAAAGACGAAGACATTTTGGTGTTTTGGTTGGAGGTGGTCCAGAAGGAGGAGCATTTAAATCGGTCGATGGTGGTGCGACATGGCAGAAATTAAAGGGAGGTTTTCCACAAGGTGACCTTGGTAGAATTGGTTTGGCAAGATCTCCTCAAAAACCTGATGTGTTATATGCATTGGTAGCAGGGACTGAAAAGACCAAAGGGTTTTATAGATCTGAAGATAATGGTTCCAGTTGGAAGAAGATGAATGATTATATGGTTATTGATGCACAATATTATATGGAAATCTTTCCAGATCCACATCAATTTGATAAACTCTATATTGTTGAAGTTCTTACAAAAGTTTCCGAAGATGGTGGTAAGACCTTAACATCTATTAATCACAATTACGTTCATAGTGATAATCATGAAATGGAGTTTGATCCAAATGACCCAAATTACCTTCTCATGGCAGGTGATGGTGGTATCTACGAATCATGGGATCAAGGCGATAATTGGCGTTTTACAGATAATTTACCCATTACTCAATTTTATCGTGTAGGTCTTGATAATGCCACTCCTTTCTATAATGTTTATGGAGGCACGCAAGATAATGCCTCACTTGGAGGACCAAGTAGAACAACACATCGAATTGGCATTAAAAATTCTGATTGGTATGTTACCCAAGGTGGAGATGGCTTTCAATCACGTATCGATCCTACAAATCCAAACATCGTTTATTCCATGTCTCAATATGCTGGCATTGTTCGTTATGATAAATTGAGTGGAGAAAAAATTGATATCCAACCACAGCCAAATGCAGGCGAACCTGCTTATCAATGGAATTGGGATTCACCTTTATTAATAAGCAATTTTGATAATAAAACATTATATCTAGCCGCGAATAAGTTGATGAAAAGTACAGACCAAGGTAGTTCTTGGCAAGAAATAAGTGGAGATTTATCTCGTCAAATAGACAGGAATAAAATGGAAGTCATGGGAAAGGTTTGGAGCATAGATGCCATTTTTAAAAATGTATGGACGTCTCCTTATGGTACCATTGTAGCCTTAGCTGAATCTCCTGTAAAAAAGGGATTGCTATATGTAGGTACTGATGATGGCTTATTACAGGTTTCGGAAGATGATGGAAATACATGGCGTAAAATTGAAGGCATCGCTGGTGTACCTCGTCTGGCCTATGTTTCCGATTTATTTGCTTCACCACATAATGAAAACACTG
>CALGIH010000300.1 GCA_937916035.1 uncultured Lacinutrix sp. | reverse complement strand
AAATATCTTTATTCAAATGAATACTATAGGTTTTTTGTGAGTTTTTTTACAATTTTATTTTCAGACAGAAATTCTTTTAAAATGACTTTTATTGCAGTATATGCAGGAATAGCAACAATAAGTCCAACAACACCAAACATAATTCCTGCTATTAAAATAACTAAGAATATCTCTAAGGGATGGGACTTTACACTTTTGGAAAAAATAATAGGTTGACTCGCAAAATTATCTACCAATTGGCCAATTATAAAAACAATAAAGACCCAAAAGGTTTTAGGCAAAATCACTTCGCTAAAACTTGCTCCCAAATTGCTTGTCATCGTTAAAGTAATCATTAAAAAAGCACCAATTAAAGGGCCAACATAAGGAATAAGATTAAGTAAAGCACATAGAAAAGCAATAACAATGGCATTTTCAACACCAATAATAAGTAAGCCAATAGTATAAATAATGAACAAGATTATAATTTGAAAGATTAAACCGACAAAATAACGGGACAATAAATCTTTAATTTTTACTGAAGAATTTTTCCAACGTGATTCGTTTTGATCTGGAACTAAAGTTAACATTCCGTTTTCAAATAACTTACTGTCCTTTAGAAAAAAGAAGGAAATAAATAGAACTGAAAATAGCCCAATACTAAAGCTTCCAAGCCCACTAATGAACGAGTTAAAGAAGTTTGGGATAAGTGAGTAATCTATTTTTGAAAGCAGGTTTGATTCTTTAATTGACTTTTCGATATTAATATTATTGATGGCGAAATACTCAGAAATTTGATAATATAAATTTTCAATATTTGCTTGTAATTGGTTAATATCCAACAAAGCCAAATTATGTCCTTGCTTGGTAATTAAAGGTATGAATAAACCCACCAAACCAATAAAAAGTCCAATAAAAACAGCCATTGTTACTATAACTGCGAGCGTATTGTTAAACTTTAGTTTCTTTCTTAAAAGTAATACGATTGGTCTACCAATAAGTGATATTACAGATGCTATGGCTATATAAACAATGACAGATTGAATTTCATATAGAAAATAGAGAAACACGAAAACCCCTAACACAATGATCAGTACTTTTAATATTCCGTTTGAGATTATGTTTGAATTCATATAGTAAAGATAATATTAATTTGTCATTACGAAGGAGGAACGACTGTGGGAATCTTTTAAATTGAATTGTATTTGTTCATGAGATTGCTATGTTCCTCTCTATGATATTACTCATTAAGTTGCTTAGTAATTTCGTAAACCGCAATATTTGTAGCTTGTACTACATTCATGCTACTGTTTTGACCATACATTGGAATGTGAACAACTGTATTACATAGTTTTAAAACAGTTTCTGAAATACCAAAGTTTTCATCACCAACTATGAGTGTGATAGCTTGATTTGTTGGAAAGTTGAAGTTTTGAATGGATTTACTTTCCGAGGTAATTTCCAAAGCGACAAGGAAATGTTCTTTGCTTTTTAATTTGGTGACTACATTCAAAATATCTTCATGAGTTTGATGCTTTACAACATTTTCAGTAGCTCGCGAAGTCTTAGCCATTTTTCTTCCTAATGGAATATGTGAGCCACAAAGTATAAGTTCTTCTACACCAAAAGCATCACAAATTCTAAACAAACTGCCAAGGTTTGGTGCATTGGTTACATTATCACAAACTACTGTGATTGGAAATTTTTCTGATTGAAAGTTGGTATTGTAGTGGTTGAGTTGCAAATGCAGTTTAGTTGTTTATTCGTTGATTTGTTTAGCTGGATATACAATGATTAGTATCATTAAACATTGCAAAGCCAAAGGATAAGCTATTGTTTTTGTTTGTCGAATGATTAGAGGAAAAACCAACTATTAAAAATGTCATTTATAACTTATTTAAGTCTTGATTCTTGTCTCTATATTCTTGATTCTTTTTACTAATTCTCAAAAGCATACTTAATAATATTCGCTCCCATTTTTAGTGCTTTTTCTCTTACAGCTTCTGGATCGTTATGTACTTCAGGGTCTTCCCAACCATCGCCTAAATCGCTCTCAAATGTAAAAAGCAAAACCAATCGGTCTTCATGAAACAAGCCTAAAGCTTTTGGAGGTAGTCCATCATGTTCATGAATTTTTGGTAACCCATCAGTAAACTTATAGGCAATACTGAATATTGGATGATTGGCTGGTATTTCTGCCAATTCTTGATTCGGAAATATTTTTTTAAGCTCTTTCTCTACGTATGGTCGCATTCCATAATTATCATCAATGTGAATAAAACCGCCAGAAATAAGATAGTTATTTAAGTTTTCAACATCGTCATCATCAAAAAACACATTACCATGTCCTGTCATGTGTAAAAATGGAAACTGGAAAACATCAATACTCCCAGATTCAACCGTTTCAGGTTTAGGATTCATTTTCGTATTTATATTCGCATTGCAATAGGCAATTAAATTTGGCAACGCAGTTGGATTGCTGTACCAATCGCCTCCACCTTTATATTTTAAAATAGCAACGTCTTGTGCCATTAAGGCAAAAGAGAAAAGAGAAAAGAAAAGAGCAAAGTATGTTTTCATGAAATAATCTTGTTCTTAATTATATAAAAATGGTTCAATCAAGAGATCTATATTCTTTAATCTTTTTTCTTTATTCTTGATTAATAAAAGCGACACTATGACAAGCCACAACAGCAGCAGTTTCAGTTCGCAATCTTGTCTTACCCAAAGTTACAGGAATAAAGTTATGTAGCAAAGCTGTTTCAATTTCTTTAACACTAAAATCGCCTTCAGGTCCAATTAATATGGTAATATCCTTATTTGGTTGAAGTTGGGCTTTCAATGATTTTCTATCTGTGTCTTCACAATGGGCTATAAACAATTGACCTTGAAAATCTTGATTGATAAAGGAATTAAAAGACGTTAATTCATTGATGGCAGGTAAATAACATTGCAAGGATTGTTTCATTGCAGATTGTAAAATCTTCTCAAAACGATCTAGTTTAATTACTTTTCGTTCACTATGATCACACAGAATAGGAGTGATGGTGTCTATGCCAATTTCAGTAGCTTTTTCTAGAAACCATTCAAAGCGATCGGTCATTTTTGTTGGAGCCACTAAAAGGTGCAATTTATAATCTTTTTTTGGTTGCTTAGCTGTATTACCAATGTTTGCCTGACATTTTTTAATATCTGCAACGGTGATTTCAGCATCAAAAAGCCACCCTTTTCCGTTTGTAATTTGTAAAACATCACCAACAGATTTACGCAACACCTTTACAATGTGCTTGCTTTCTTCTTTGTTAAAGGTGAAAGTCGTAGTAATTTCTTGTATGTCTGGATTATAAAATAACTGCATTATCTAGTGCTTTCAACAACTTTAAGGACTTTTATTTCTGGGATGCTTTTTTTGTCATGTGTTTTCTTTACAACATAAGACCATTGGTTAGACTCAACATTTACCGTAAAAATATCATTTACCTGATGACTATCATTCATGACATGTTGTTCAAATTCAGGAAGCATGTCGCCAAAAGTAAACCAGCCAGAATCACCACCACGAGTTTTATTTTTATCCATAGAATATTGTGTAGCCAAATCTTTAAAAAGAATACCAAGTCTGTGTTTTGCTATAATTTGTGGTCGTAATTTTTCAATACTACTTATTGAGAATTCTTTGCCATCAAGCATGATATAGCTTACGCGATAGTAAATAATTTCATTTTTTTCTAGAACTTTATAATGAATGTTTTCGCCTTCTTTTCTCAATACTTTATGTCCGCCATTTGGAAGTTTTAATAGTTCTTCTAAAAGCCTTGTTTTATGTTTTTCTTCGTTAAAGGGGATGATTTTGTCTTTTCGTCCATTTTTTGAATTTATAAAACGTTGCGCTTTTTCAACAGTCGTGACAGAATCTAATTCTTTTGGAAACTTTTTTTGAGCAGAAACAGAAAATGATAAAGAAAATAGAAGAATTAGTACGGCGACCTTTTGCATAAAATGTTGTTTGATTATTATAATTGGCAAGAAACTAAAATTTAAAGCTATATAGGAGAATGAACTGTAAGGTTATCAACATAAATTTTAACAATGCACTCCCAACTTAATTAGGAATCTTTTTATTAAAACACATTTCACTCTATTTTTATATCTTCAATCTCGCAGATGCTGTTACATCCTGATCAGCAAAATCACCTTCTAAAAACTTTAAATATCCAACAATAGCAATCATTGCAGCATTGTCGGTAGTGTATTCAAACTTTGGCACAAAGGTTTTCCAACCAAACTTTTTTTCTCCAGCCATCAATGCAGCTCGTATTCCCGAATTGGCAGAAACACCTCCACCAATAGCAATTTGTTTAATTCCAGTTTGTTTGGTAGCAAGCTTAAGTTTATCTATTAATATACCAATAATAGTGTATTGTAATGAAGCACAAATGTCATTGAGATTCTCTTTTACAAAATCAGGATTCTTTTTAGTTTCTCTTTGTACAAAGTAAAGAACAGCTGTCTTCAACCCTGAAAAACTAAAGTTTAAACCATCAACTTTTGGTTTAGTAAACTGAAATGCCTTTGGGTTACCAAGTTGTGCGCGGTTATCAATTTCTGGTCCAGCAGGATAACCTAAACCTAATGTTTTTCCTGATTTATCATAAGCTTCACCAACGGCATCATCAATAGTTTCACCTATTACTTCCATTTCAAAATAATTATCCACTCTAACAATCTGCGTATGTCCTCCAGAAATGGTCATTGCCAAAAAAGGAAAGCTTGGCTTATCAAAATTTTCTTCTTCAATAAAGTGTGCTAAAATATGAGCTTGCATGTGATTCACTTCAATTAGAGGAATATTAAGTCCATAAGCCAACGATTTTGCAAAAGACGTACCAACAAGAAGCGAACCCATTAAGCCAGGACCTCTAGTAAAAGCAACCGCACTCAATTGTTCTTTGGTAATATTGGCTTTATCCAATGCTTGTTGCACTACTGGAACAATATTTTGCTGATGTGCTCTTGAAGCCAACTCAGGTACAACACCACCATATGCTTCATGTATTTTTTGACTTGCCACAACATTGCTCAAATTCTTTCCGTTGTGAATTACCGAAGCTGCTGTATCATCGCATGATGACTCAATTCCTAGAACGTAAATATTTTGTGAACTCATTATTATAATTTAGGCACAATATTTGTTTTATTTGTTGTGCTGTAAGACGTCGATTATTCAATAATTAACGTAAATACAAAGAAATAAAAAAAATAATTGTCAGCCTTGATTTCGCGTATTTAAATTGATACGTTTGATACCTGCAATTATTAGATTTTTTGCATTAATTTTATACCTTTAAGAGCATATCAAAAAAGCAGTAAAAATAGCGTTAAAATTAGTTGCCATTTTGGTGCTTCTTTTCATCATCTTGGTGTTGCTGTTATCTATTCCAGCTGTGCAAAACAGATTGGGAAGGTATGCTACAGAGCGTATTAACAATGACTTCGGAACAAATATCAATATAGACAAAGTTGGACTTCAATTTAATGGAGATGTTGAGTTAAAAAATATTTACATTCAAGATTATAAAAAAGACACTTTAGTAAATATCAATGAACTTAATACGTCCATTTTAAGTTTTAAAAAATTATTCGAGAGCAAATTAACCTTTGGTAATGTTGATGTTATAGGTTTGACTTTAAATATAAAAACCTATAAAGGAGAAAAAAACACCAACTTAGATGTTTTTGTTGCTAAATTGGACAGTGACAATCCAAGTACTTCAGGAAATGTGTTTTTATTATCTTCTAGTGATATATCAATCATCAATAGTAAATTTAAGCTGAGTGACGAGAACAAGGAAACAGTT
>CALGIH010000299.1 GCA_937916035.1 uncultured Lacinutrix sp. | reverse complement strand
TAATCATTATATGTCGTCTCTATTCTTGTTACTGAATCTAAGCCTGTATAAAACTCCTCAAACATCCTTGTGCTTTCATTAACATCGAGATATGGGCTTACATAAAACCCTTTAAGGTTAGCTGCTTCCGACACTTCAATTCCAAGTATTTCAGCTATTTTTACAGAGTCTTTTTCGCTCGCTAACTCATGTAAGTTTTTAATATTTTCATAAACTTGATAGCCAGAATCAAAGTTTGTTTTCAAAAATAAATTAGCTCCAAATAATTTATCTGAATTTATATCTGCAATAACACCCACAATCAAGCCACTAAAACCCGCTAAAGCATACCATTTTATTTGCAGGTAAAAATGCCGAATTATTAAAATCAAATAATGGAATAACCCTTTAAAAATTGAAGCTATAAAATTAATCATTTTTTGAAATGCAATACCAATAGATTTAAATAACTGACCTAAATCAACTTCTTCGGTATCATTTTGTGGTATTTTAACTTCTTTACTCATTTTATAAATTAATTAAGTATTTGTTCTAAAATTTTTCTTGTTATTAAATAGGTTGGTCTTACACCACTTGTTCCTAAGCCTCCAGAAGCTAACGTGCTTCCTGTTTCTAATGGGTTATCACTAGCATAATAAGCATACCTTACTTTTACATCTTTATTAATGCTGTTTCGTACTTTGGAGGCCGCTTGTATGGCCTTTTGATAATGAGCTCCTTCCATTTCCAGCCCTATAACATTCCAAGTTGAGTCATGAAAAAACTTTAGAATCTCTTTGTTTTGCAATGATGTTCCTAAAACGGTTACCATGGCACCTTCATAAACTTTTACACCTTGCCCATCTAACTGTTCTTTTTTTAACTCATTCTCAAATGGATAATTATCTGCAGTCCCTTCAAAAATATGTGCTGAAGGGATCATAATGTCGCCTTTACCTCCTTCTAAAATCCCAGCTTTTCCCATTATTGAAATGGACTGAATGTCAAGGTGTGTTTTTGTTCCTTTGCTTCCAAAGGGTTTTAAAAACTCGTCAATAGTTTCATAGGCTTGCTCGCCAAAAGCATAATCCATGACAAAAATAACTGGATTTTCTGAATCTGTTGGTTTTTTTGTAATCTTTAAGTCTGATGATTTAAAGTCAATTTTTGCGGTATCAAAAATTTGCACATCAATATTGGTTCCTGAAGTGTCAGGTATAAATATCATTCCTTCTTGCGTGGCTAATTTAGAAACTTTATCTCTTAATAGAAGATTGCTTTTATCACTCAAGGCTTCATAAACCTCAAATATATCTTTTTTTACAGCCAACGTTTTTAACGCTTTTGGTGCGTGAAGTGTATTCATCACACTATGTAAATTAGCACTAATTATGTGAATTGGTCGCTTGAGTAAGTCTCTCTTTTTTAATTCCTCTTTAATATTGTTTGACCATATTTCACCATGAATGTGGTGACCAAGACGTTCTCTTAAAACTGGGCTAAATGTCACTGTTCTCTTATTATTAAAAATAACCTCATCAATGGCTAGTTTCCCAAGCCAATAAATAATATGTAATAAGCGTTCTGGTTGATTTTTTGTAGCAAAACTTGAATACATTGTGGTAAGCTCCTCGAATGTTCTGCCTAAAATATTTGCAGTATGAGTAATTGCTATTTCTCGCTCTTTAAAGGTCAGTTTAGTTTTTGATAGAACCGCTTTTTCTAGCTTTTCCCAGTCTCTAGTGGTTCCTCCTTTTTCATTAATTATAACGCGTTTACTTATTTTGTGAGATTCAACAAAAAGAAACGTTAAATGGGTTAAAATGTCATAAATTTCAGAGCGACCGCGAGTAATTTCAATATTAATCTGCTCTTCATCAATTCTATAGCAATTTCTGCGACGTTTAGCTGGAATAATGACTTCAAAATGAGAATTTCCGTAACCTTCATCGCTCGTAAGGTTTATAAACCTACATTCCTCTATTCCTTGAGGAAGCCTATCTACAACATATAACAAGCCATCAAGCTCGGCTTTTTCTTCAGAGATGGAACCATAAATTTCTGGCCTCAACAATAATAATGCCTCTCTTAGGGTTTCTCCAGAAATTCCCATGGGTTTATAAAACCCTCTATTAAATAAATGTCGCATAGTTATGTACATGCGCTCAATGGCACTTGAACTTTCCTGGGCTCTCGTTCTTCCTTTATTCTTTTTACTCATTTGCATTATTTAACCTACAAATATACTTTAATTCACTTTAATAGGCTTTGTTAATATATCGGCAATTTTTCTATCGTTTGCCAATCGTGGTATTTTATTTTGACCTCCTAATTTACCTATTTTACTCATATAATTATTAAAACCTCCTTTTTCTATAATATTAATTTTTAATGGTTGTAGTACTTTCCCTTTGATAAGGTCTAAATAATAACTGTTTTGAGTTTGCATAGTTGCATCAATAAACACTTCAATCTCTTCAATATTCTCGGGGCTTTTTTCGAACTCTATAAACCATTCATGATATGGTAATCCTTGGGCAGGATTTAGTTGAGGAGCTACTGTAAACTCAGTCATGTTTACATTGAAATGTTTTGTGGCTTCTTGCATTGCTAGTTCAACTTCTTTACCAATCACATGCTCGCCAAAGGCAGAAATAAAGTGCTTAATTCTTCCTGTTACAATTATTTTGAATGGTTTCAACGACGTGAACTCAACAGTATCTCCAACATTATATGCCCAAAGTCCAGCATTTGTAGAAATAATCATTACATAATTTACACCAAGTTTAACCTCTTTTATAGTAATACGTTTAGGGTTTTCATTAAAAAAATCATCTGCTTTTACAAACTCATAAAAAATGCCTGAATTAAGCAATAGCAGCATTCCTTTCTCGTTCTGCTTATACTGAAATGCAAAAAACCCTTCGCTTGCTGGATACAACTCTATACTATCAACTTTTCTACCTATTAGTTTTTCAAATTTCGTTCTGTAAGGCTCGAAGTTTACACCTCCATAAATAAATAGATTAAAATTCTTGAACACTTCTCCAACAGTTTTGCCTGTTTTTTGATTTATTTTTTCAAAATACATTTGTACCCAAGATGGAATGCCAGCAATAATGGTCATGTCTTCATACAAGGTTTCATCAATAATGGCGTCAACTTTTGTTTCCCAATCTTCAATGCAATTAGTTTCCCATGAAGGTAATCTGTTTTTTTGAAGATACTTTGGCACATAATGTGCCGAAATCCCTGAAAGTCTTCCTAGTTTAATTCCGTTTTTTTCTTCTAAAATTGGGCTTCCTTGTAAAAAAATCATTTTTCCATTTACAAAACGGGTGTTTCCTGTTTCATTTACATAAAGCAGAATTGCGTTTCTAGATGCTTCAACTTGCGCTTTTATTGAGACATCTGTAATTGGAATGTATTTTGCTCCTGACGTCGTGCCTGAGGTTTTTGCAAAGTAAATGGGTTTTCCTTTCCAAAGGATGTCTTTTTCTCCTGCAACTATAAGTTCAACATAAGGTTTTAGTGCTTCATAATCTCTTATTGGAACATGTTTCACAAAATCTTCGTGTGAATTAATACCAACAAAATCGTGATCCTCACCAAACTTAGTTGACGTTGCTTCACTTATTAAATTCTGAAAAACTTTTTCTTGGGTTTCAAAAGGTTTTGAAATCCATTTTTTCATTTTCTTCTTTACTTGCTTTGCAAAAGGTTTGGCTAATAATGCCTTTAAAGATGTAATTTCTGGTAACTTCATTTAATCAAAATCAATAAAAGTTGTTGGGTCAATTGGGTAACCATCATTCCAAAGCTCAAAGTGCAAGTGTGGACCCGTTGTGAGTTCGCCTGTATTTCCTGAAAGGGCAATGACTTCTCCAGATTTCACCAAATCGCCTTGGGATTTTGTTAAGGATGCGTTGTGTTTATAGGTGGAAATTAAACCATTTCCGTGGTCAATAATAATGACATATCCTGTTTGTGTTGTCCATTCTGCTAAAATAACTGTTCCGTCTGCAGTGGCTTTTATTGGTGTGTCTTTAGCGACAACTATATCTACAGCAAAGTGTTTTTTATTAATATTATACCCTTCACTTATAGATCCATTTGCTGGAGGGAACAATACAAAATTAACCTTTGAGGTCGCAGATTCAAACAAACTGTATTTATCTTCTTTATCAACTTTTTCGCGCAAACGTAAATCTTCTGGACTAGGTGTTAAGTCTTCATGTGTTATATCTTGTTCAGCAGCCTTAATAATAGAGTCTTTATTAATTTCTATGGCGCTTACATCTCCTGTTAAAATACGCTTTATAGATTCTAAGTATTTTTCATTAGCTACAAGAACACCTTGCAATGAATCTGTTT
>CALGIH010000298.1 GCA_937916035.1 uncultured Lacinutrix sp. | reverse complement strand
CTTGCTTCTTGTTTTTGTCTAATAAGAATAGCAATTGGAATGGCTAAAAAAGGAGCTAATAAAAGCGTCCAAAATAAATTAGACTTAAAGAATGTTGATTGCTCCATGCTCGTAAAATTAGTCGAAGTCTTAAACGATGCAAACTGATTTCCTGTTGAGACAACTTGCTGATTATTAGTCTCAGAATTTACAACTGTATTGCTAGAATTTATTGGTCCTTCAGTAACATCTATGACAATTTCATTAGAGGCAATGGTTTTATAACGTTTTGATTTTAAATCGAAATATGAAAACGAAATACTTGGTATTGGATATTTGCCTTGATACGAAGGAACAATGGTGTAAGAATCTGACGATTCACCACTCATACCATTTAAATTCACTGAAATATTTTCTTGATGCTCTGGCTCATAAACTTCCAAGGCGCTTGGAAGTGATAATTTTGGAAGCTTAAATAGTTTCAAATTTCCATTCCCAGTTACCTCCACTTTTGCTTCTAAGGCTTCAGTCGCTTTAAGTGTGTTTTTTGATGTTGTAACTTTGAAGTCAAATGCACCAACTGCACCTGTAAAGTCTAATGGTCGTCCAGTTTCCGGTAAAGGTTTCACGTTTATTGTTCTGCTTCCAGCTGCTACAGTACGATGCACCGATTGCATTAAACGGCCTCCAAAAATATCTCGTCTATTGGTTGGTACATCCACAGTAATATCAAGTGCTAACGGTTCAATCTCTAAGGTTCCTGTTTTTTGAGGGTATAGAACGGTTTTGCGCAAAACAACAAACCGATAATCTTCGCCATTATAAGTCCCATTTTCAATCTTTACGCCTTTCATATCAATATTCTGACTCCAAAAATCATTGTATCTTGGCACGTCCAATTCTCGCCAATTACTAACTCCAGTACTTTCAGAAACGTATAATTTATAGACAACTGTTATAGCTTCATTAAGATAAGGGTTGGTTTCTGAAACCTCAGCAACCAAGTGAATATTTTCCTGTACAATGTAGTCTGGATCGTTTGGGTCTTTAGGTATCTCAACAGCTGCAGTGATAGTAAGGTCAATTGGTAATGTCTTATAGGTCTCACCATTTATCTCAATAGTAGCCTGAGATATTGTGAAATTCCCTCGTTCTTTTGGAGCCAAAAAATAACTGTATGTTTTTGAAAAAGACCTAACTCCATTTAACCATTGGTTGCTAATGGATTGACTTGGACCTCCAACTACATTAAAGTTTTCAAAACTTGGAGGGTTGAAATTATCTCCATCTTTATTCATTTCAAAATCAATACGTAAACGTTCATTTACGCCTAGTCTTTTCTTACTTACTTTGGCCTCGAATTTTACTTCCGCAGTTTGGTTTTGGGAAAAACCGAATGCAGTTAAAAAGGCAAACACTAATATTAATATATGCTTTGAAAATTTCATTTTCTTCTAATAATAGTGTGTTTTACCAATCTTTTTCAGCTCTAACTTTAGGCCCTTTGGCTTTTTTAGCGTTGATTTTCTCCTGAACTTTCTTTTCTTGATTGTTCATGGCTTCTAGTAAGTTTTTAACCTGTTGTGGAGAGAGTTTTCCAGGTTGTTGCTGCTGGTTTTTATTTTGATCTTTATTGTCTTTTTCACCATCAGGATTTCCTTTGTCATCTTCTTTATCATCTCCTTCTTGATCTTTCTGCTCATCATCGCCTTTTTGATCTTTATTATCTTCTTGATCATCACCTTTATCCTTATCCTCTTTGTCTTTGTTTTCGTCTTCCTTTTTATCGTCCTTATTTTCATCTTCACTCTTGTCATCATCTCCTTGCCCTTGTTGTTCAGCGCATTCTTTTGCTATGGCAAAATTGTAACGTGTTTCTTCATCTGCTGGATCGTTACGCAGTGCATTTTTAAAGGCTTCGACAGCTTCTTTACATAAATTTTGCTTCATAAAAGCATTTCCAATATTATGGAAAGCTCTGTGCTTTTCTTTTTTGGTTGTTGCTGTCTCAGCAGCTTCTATATGACGTGATAAGGCTTCATCAAACAAACCAGATTTGTAGTATGCATTTCCCAAATTATAAGTACCGTTAACATTAGATGGCTTTTTTGAGATGGCTTTTCTGTATTCAATTTCTGCGTTTACAAAGTCCTCATTAACCAATTCATTGGCTTCAAATATCAAATCATTAGCTTGTATTAGTGCTTTATCCTTGTCTTGAGAAAATCCAAGAAAGGAACATAAAATCAATATATAAGTTAATTTTTTCATACTATTTTGTGACTTGCTAAATTAAGAAAGTGCTTCTTTCTTATAGTTAAAATAATTATAAATTATTTCTCTATAGGTTCTCGTTAAATAAATTCAAACGGTTTAGCCAGGCTGTTTTTCGTTCTAATAAAAATATATCTATTAGTAAAAAGAAAATTCCAAGGGCTAAAAACCACTGAAACTGATCTTTATACTCAGCAAATTCCTTGGCTTCAAATTCTTTTTTGTCCATTTTGTTTAAAATGTCTCTGATCGCTTCAACCACTTCTGTCGTGTTTCTTCCGTTTATATATTCTCCATTAGCTTCTTCAGCAATATCTTTAAGAGTTTCCTCATTGAGTTTAGTGATTACAGTCTCACCCGCATTATCCTTTTTGTAATTAAGCACAATACCATTACGCTTTATTGGAATTGGAGCACCTTTAACATCACCTACGCCAATGGTGAAAATTTTAATTCCCTCATCTGCAGCAGCTTCTGCTACATCTAGAGCTACATCACTATGATCTTCTCCATCAGAAATGATAATAAGTACTCTATTTGTTTGCTCTTCATCATCATAATAGGTTCTTGCTAATTGAATGGCTTCATTAATTGCTGTTCCTTGTGAGGACAACATATCAGTATCCATACTTTGCAGAAACATTTTTGCAGCAGCATAATCTGTAGTAATTGGTAATTGCGGAAACGCTTTTCCAGCATACGCAATAATTCCAATTCTATCACTCGCTAAATTATTTATAATTTGCGTGACTAATTGCTTGGCTTTTTCAAGACGGTTTGGCGCAATGTCTTCGGCTAACATACTTTTAGAAACATCTACTGCAAATACAATATCAACGCCTTGTCGTTTAATGGTTTCTAACTTCGTCCCGATTTTTGGATTTACCATTGCAATTGTTAGGCATCCAAAGGCCAAACAAAGTACAATAAGTTTTAAAATTGGTTTAAAATGTGATTTATTAGGGCTAAGTCTTTTTATAATGCGCTGGTTGGCAAATTTGTTTTGGGCATGACGTTTCCATAATTGAACTATTGTGAATAGAACAATCAATATTGGAATTACCAATAACAACCAAAACGATATCTTTTCTTCTAACTGCATCTATATAAAACTTCTAAAAATGGTGTAACGTAATAACAATTCTATTAATAATAACAATCCTGCAAACAACACAAGAGATCTATATTTTTCTTCGTAGTTATAAAACTTAAACTCTTCAACATCTGTTTTTTCAAGTTTATTTATTTCAACATAAATTTCTTTGAGCTTCTGGTTATTTGTAGCTCTAAAATATTTTCCTCCAGTAACATCCGCAATTTCTTGCAGTAACTTTTCGTCAATGTTAACTTGGACACGACCATATTGAAATTCGCCAGATGGCAAAATTCCGATTGGCGATAATGCCATTCCGTTAGTCCCTAAACCAATGGTATACGTTTTAATACCATACTCAACAGCTAGTTCACTAGCAGTGCTTGGGTCAATAAAGCCTCCATTATTTACACCATCTGTCAATAAAATAATCACTTTACTTTTAGCTTTACTGTCTTTAAGTCTGTTTACTGCTGTAGCTAATCCCATTCCAATGGAAGTTCCACCCTCAATTATGGTATTATACTTAATCTCTTCTAATGATCTTAATATTATGGATTTGTCACTTGTAATCGGCGTTTTTGTATAGCTTTCTCCAGCATATTCAACTAAGCCAATAC
>CALGIH010000297.1 GCA_937916035.1 uncultured Lacinutrix sp. | reverse complement strand
AATCAGAATTGCTTCAGGTTCCTTAGGACAAGGAATGTCTGTAGCCCTTGGAGCTGCGCAAGCCAAAAAAATAAATGGAGACAATCATTTAATTTATAGTCTTCATGGCGATGGTGAATTACAAGAAGGTCAAAATTGGGAAGCCATTATGTATGCTTCAGGAAAAAAAATAGATAATTTAATTTCAACGATTGATTTAAATGGTCAGCAAATTGATGGTTCTACTGATACTGTTTTGCCAATGGGCAATATTAGAGAAAAATTTGAAGCCTTTGGTTGGATTGTTATTGATATTGAAAAAGGAAACGATATTGATGCCATTAAAAAAGGAATGGCTGAAGCCAAATCAAAAACTGGAAAAGGAAAACCTGTTTGTGTATTGCTTAAAACAGTGATGGGAAATGGTGTTGATTTTATGATGCACACACATGCATGGCATGGGAAAGCTCCAAATGATGAGCAATTAGCAATTGGCTTAGCTCAAAACCCTGAAACACTTGGTGATTATTAATAACCAACAAAAAAGAGACATGAAAACATATACATATACCGAAAAAAAAGATACAAGAAGCGGATTTGGGGCAGGTTTAGCTGAATTAGGAAGAACCAATCCCAATGTTGTAGCACTTTGTGCTGATCTAATTGGGTCTTTAAAAATGGATGAATTTATTGAAGAAAACCCTGAGCGTTTTTTTCAAATTGGAATTGCTGAAGCCAATATGATGGGAATAGCCGCAGGATTAACAATAGGAGGTAAAATTCCGTTTACTGGAACTTTTGCTAACTTTTCAACTGGTCGTGTCTATGACCAAATAAGACAATCTATTGCGTATTCTGGTAAAAACGTGAAAATTTGTGCTTCACATGCTGGAGTTACACTTGGAGAAGATGGAGCAACACATCAAATACTTGAAGACATTGGATTGATGAAAATGCTCCCAGGAATGGTTGTTATCAATCCTTGCGACTACAATCAAACAAAAGCAGCAACATTGGCGATTGCAGATTATGAAGGTCCTGTATATTTACGCTTTGGTCGCCCAGCTGTCCCTGTTTTTATGCCTGAAAATCAAAAATTCGAAATAGGGAAAGCTATTCAATTGACAGAAGGAACTGACGTTACTATTGTAGCTACTGGACATTTAGTTTGGGAAGCTTTAGAGGCTTCAAAAGCTTTACATGAGCAAGGTATTTCGGCAGAGGTAATTAATATCCATACCATTAAACCTTTAGATGATGAAGCAATTCTTAAATCTGTTGCAAAAACTGGCTGTATTGTTACAGCAGAAGAACATAATTATCTTGGTGGTTTAGGAGAGAGTGTATCTCGAGTATTAGCATTAAACAAACCAACTCCTCAAGAATTTGTGGCAACTTATGACACCTTTGGTGAATCTGGAACACCTGCTCAGTTAATGGAGAAGTATGGTCTTAACAGTAACGCTATCATTAAAAAAGCAAAAGCTGTAATCACGAGAAAATAGGCTTTTTAATATATTTATTGAAAGGTTCTTTTAAATCATTAAAAGAACTTTTTTTTTGTTTAAATGAAACTACCTCGACGCAGAGCGTACGAGGTATCAAAACAAACGTAATTGATTAGTAT
>CALGIH010000296.1 GCA_937916035.1 uncultured Lacinutrix sp. | reverse complement strand
GTCTAATTAAAGATTTAAAAACAAAAAAACAACTCATATCCTATTATACATTTCTTGACGGTTATATTGACGTCATTGACGTCAATTCTGATAAAACACTAGAGTCTTTTTTTAATTATGAAAAAGATTTTATTGAAATGGGTTGGCAAATTTCTGCAGCTGTACAACCAGAGATTGATACCACTATTGTAGATATTGATGCACTTACTCCTATTGGATATCCTTCAAAAGAGTTAACAACGAAGCTAATGAGTGACGCAATTATGTATTTAGGCACTTCAGCAAGAAAGAAACAATTGTATAATGCTATGGAAAAAGAAATTAAAACAATGCGACATATTTTAAGTGAAAAATGTAAATCATAAAATGCTTAAATCCTTCAGACATATTAGAAAATCGGTTCTTATAAAAGGATAAATTATTATTTATATATGCTTGCATAAAAGCGTCTTACTATATTTAAAACTTTAATAAAAATGAGTTTAATGACAATTTGCGTAACTTACAGCATCAAGTGATAAACATATAATATTGTTTAGCTCTTGCTACTCAAAATCTTCCTACTAGAGTGAAATTAATTCAAGATAAAAACATAGTAAAGTATAAACACCATAATGAATACAAAAAGATCAACGCCTATTAATATTTCATCAAACGACTTTAAAAATATTGGCCATGAGTTAATTGATAATATTGCAGAATTCAATGA
This sequence comes from uncultured Lacinutrix sp., assembly GCA_937916035.1. Lineage (GTDB taxonomy): Bacteria > Bacteroidota > Bacteroidia > Flavobacteriales > Flavobacteriaceae > CAJQLB01. The sequence continues at coordinate 1,249 of CALGIH010000296.1, read as the reverse complement.
AACTATAAATAAAAAACCTGTCACTCAAGGAAAAACTCCAGAAGACATTCAATCTCTCTTAGGAAAAAGAGGCTTTCCTGAAAATAGTAAACCTGCAGCTCAACTTTTAACCAAAGCAACTGAATTACTATTTAATAACTCCTTATTTAATGGACACCCAAAATTTATGGGTTATATCACATCGTCGGCTGCACCAATTGGTGTCTTAGGTGATCTATTAGCAGCAACTGTTAATCCCCAAATTGTGGTGCTTTTACTTTAAGTCCTGTGGCTACCGAAATTGAAAAACAAACCATCCAGTGGTTAGCAGAATTTATTGGTGTTTCACCAAGTTATGGTGGTATTTTAGTTAGTGGTGGCAATATGGCAAATTTCACGGCCTTTCTAGCTGCGAGAACTGCAAAAGCTCCAACCAATTTCAAAGAAGAAGGTCTTTCTGGAGCATCTAAAATGATAACATATTGTTCAAAAACAACACATACTTGGATCGAGAAAGCTGCAATATTATTTGGACATGGATCAAAATCAGTACGATGGATTGCAACAGATAGTCATAATAAAATGGATTTATTAGCATTGGAAGGTGCCATAAAAAACGATTTAAAAGATGGATGTCAACCTTTTATGGTTGCAGGAACAGCAGGTGATGTAAGCACCGGAACTGTCGATGATCTTGAAGGTATAGCGACTATTTGTAAAGAACACGATTTATGGTTTCATATTGATGGTGCTTATGGAGTTCCTGCTGCTATTTTACCTGAAAACGAGTTGCTTTTCAAAGGAATTAAAGAAGCAGATTCCATTGCTATGGATCCTCATAAATGGCTGTATAGTCCATTAGAAGCTGGTTGTACTTTAGTGAAGGACCCAAAGCATTTAATTGACACATATAGTTCTCATCCAGAATATTACAACTTTACAAACGCAAATTCTGAGCAAAATTATTATGAATATGGCTTGCAAAACTCAAGAGGCTTCAGAGCTTTAAAAGTATGGTTAATGCTTCAACAAGTTGGACGAATTGGATACAAAAAGATGATTAAAGAAGATATAGAGTTATCGGAGCTCATGTTTCAGAAAGCTAAAAACCATCCTCGTTTAGAAGCTAAAATCCAAAACCTAAGCATTGCAACTTTTAGATATATACCAAAAGATTTTCCAGAGCATATCACTGACAGGGAATCTTACTTGAATACCTTAAATAAAACTCTTGTTACAAAATTACAACAAGGTGGTAAGCTCTATTTAT
>CALGIH010000295.1 GCA_937916035.1 uncultured Lacinutrix sp. | reverse complement strand
CTTAAAAATTAGTAATACATGATTAAATTCTCTGTTAATTTTTAAAAAAGTTTAACTTTAGCATTAATATTTTCATAAACAATCTTAAAAATGAAATTAAATCTCAAACAATCCCTCTTTTCTTTATTAGCTTTTACTTTTTTATTAACCACTTCACAGCTCGTAGCTCAAACCTATGCCAAAAATGGTATGGTAGTTTCAGCGAATAAAATAGCATCACAAACTGGAGTTGATATTTTAAAACAAGGTGGCAATGCCATTGATGCAGCAATAGCTACAGCCTTTTCACTAGCTGTTGTACATCCAACAGCTGGAAATATTGGTGGTGGTGGTTTTATGGTTTTTATGAATTCAGAAGGAGAAACGACTACTATAGATTTTAGAGAAAAAGCACCTCTAGCGGCTTCAGAAACCATGTTTTTAGATGAAGACGGCAAAATAAAGGACAATAGCAACCACAAAGGATTGCTATCTACAGGTGTTCCAGGAACCGTTGCTGGTTTATACTTTGCACATCAAAAATACGGAAAACTCCCTTGGAAAGATTTGGTACAGCCAGCTGTTGATTTAGCCGAAAACGGATTTGCATTTAATTGGAATTTGTATGGAGCAGCGATGGATTTCAGTAAAGTCGCTGAAGACTATCCTTTTATGGCAACCTATTTTAACAATGAAAAGGGTGAAATCACACAACCAGATGAAGTATGGAAACAATCTGCACTTGCAAATACTTTAAAACAAATAAGAGATCAAGGTCGTGATGGTTTTTATAAAGGTGAAGTGGCTCAAAAAATTGAAGATTACATGAAAGCCAATGGTGGCATCATTACCACTGAAGATCTTGCAGAATACGATGCCATCGAGCGCAAACCTATCAAAGGCACCTATAAAGGTTATGATATTTATGGCATGCCACCACCAAGTTCAGGAGGTGTTGCACTTATAGAAATGATGAATATTATGGAGTTGGTTGATTGGGAGAACATTGAATTTAACTCAACTGAATATGTGCATGTTGTTGCTGAAGCCATGCGAAGAGCATTTGCAGATCGCGCAGAATTTTTAGGAGATCCTGATTTTAATTTAGATATGCCTTTAGATAGATTAATCTCAAAAGCACATGCTAAAAACCGCTTTGAGAACTTAAGTATGGAAAGAGCATCTTTGAGTGATTCTTCAAAATTTGGTCAAATTTATGATGGAAAAAACACAACACATTTCTCTGTAATTGATAAAGAAGGGAATGCTATTTCTATGACCTACACGCTTGAAAATGGTTATGGTGTAAAAATGGGATCAAAAGACCTTGGTTTTATTTTTAATAATGAAATGGGTGATTTTAATCCAGTTCCAGGCATAACAAACTCTGGTTGGCAAATTGGGACAAAGCCCAACCTAGTAGCACCACAAAAACGCATGTTATCTAGTATGGCTCCAACTATTGTGGCCAAAGATGGTAAACCTTATTTAATTATTGGAAGTCCAGGAGGACGAACCATTATTAATACCGTGTTTCAAACCACACTTAATGTTTTAGAATTTGACATGCGTATTGATAAAGCCATTGAAGCTATGAAAATTCATCATCAATGGTCACCAGATGTACTCTCTTTTGAAAAACACTTAATGTCTCCAGATACACGAAAAGCACTTGAAGCTATGGGTCACACCTTACGAGCAACTGGAGGCTTAGGTGCACTCATGGGAATAACCATAGATACAGAAACTGGAATCATCACAGGAGCGTCAGATTCGTCAAGACCAGAAGGTGCTGCAATTGGCTACTAAATTTATTTAACAAAAAATTAGTTGTAGATATGAATTAGATTTACTTACTTTGTAATTCAAAGTACTTTTAATATGGAATCAAAAGATTATTTGCAAGACATTCATGAAATTAAACATCTCATGAATAGATCATCACGATTTATGTCGCTTAGTGGTATGTCTGGAATATTAGCAGGTATCTATGCACTTATTGGTGCATATATAGCACATGGCATTATAAACACTATTAGATTAGAACAAAATCCTCTAAAACGATTTTTTATAGCTTATGACTCTGTTGGTACTTTACTTATTATTGCTATACTTGTTATGATATTATCTATTTCTACTGGAGTTTATCTTACTAGTAAAAAAGCCAAAAAACAGAATGATAAAATTTTTGATAAGTCATCTAAAAGACTCTTAATTAACTTTTTGATTCCGTTACTAACTGGAGGTGTTTATTGCTTATTTCTGATAGAAAATGAATATTTTAATCTAATAGCTTCTACTCTACTCAATTTATTGGATATGGCTTATTCTTTTGGGCTTTAGGTTTTGGAGTTTGCCATATTGTTTATGGAACTTTAATGCACTTTAAATATGATAGAAATCAGACAAAAGTAGATTGTGATGAATAATGAACTGATTAAGCCAAAAAGTTGGCGAAAACGGAATTGGAAATGGTTGCTTCCTGTGAGTGGATTAACCATAATATTTATCATACTATTTTTCTCTACAGGAATGGGTTCTGTTGTAGCTAATATAACAAAAGCCTATGCAGATACTGATTTATATCTAAAAGCATTAGAAAAAGTAAAATCTGATCAAAGAGTTATTGAATTACTAGGAGAAATTGAACCCATTGATAAACTTTCAATTTTAGAAGGCTCAGTGGAATATCTAGACGATAATAAGACTGTTAATTCATCCATTCGAGTTAAAGGTAAAAAATTGAATGCGCGAATGGATATAGTTGCCATCCGAATT
>CALGIH010000294.1 GCA_937916035.1 uncultured Lacinutrix sp. | reverse complement strand
TAAGAATATTACTGAAATAATATGTTTCATTTTTTTATTTATAGAAAACTAAATATAATAAAAATTATACTTGAAAAAGTATTTGCTTTTTAATTAAATTGGTTGCCCTAAATTTAAAAAATTGGTATGCTTTAAATAAACAATTCTAATTTAAATTTGATTACATGCAATTTCAAAATAAGGGTTTTACAAATGATACCTAATAATTTGAATATTAATTTAAAAAACCTTCGTCCTTCCGCAACGTTGGCTATTAATGAATTGACAACAAAGCTAAGCAATGAAGGTATAGAGATTTTTAAATTAGGCTTTGGGCAATCTCCTTTTCCAGTTCCAAAAGAAATTGTGCAAGCTCTTCAAAACAATGCACATCAAAAAGACTATTTGCCAGTTAAAGGATTGTTACAACTAAGGCAAGTGGTTTCATTGTTTTTTAATGAAAATTACAAATTACCCTCTAATGCAGAGGATATACTGATTGGTCCAGGCTCCAAAGAATTAATTTACAACTTTCAGCTAGCTTATAACATAGATGAATTATTGCTCCCTTCACCAAGTTGGGTGTCTTATGAACCTCAAGCCCAATTAAATAACAGAAAAACAGTCTGGTTAAAAACGGAAGAGAGAAATAGTTGGAAAATTAGCTCGGCAGATATTATTAATCATTGCGAAAATTCGCCACATAAAAACAGGGTGCTTATTCTTAATTATCCTTCCAATCCTATTGGCTGTACATATTCGGCAACTGAATTAGAAGATCTTGCTGGTGCTTTAAGAAAATACAAGATTATCGTTATAGCAGATGAAATATATGGCGAAGTCACATTCAAAGGAAATCATAAAACTATCGCAAGCTATTATCCTGAAGGCACAATTATTAGTACTGGATTAAGTAAATGGGCTGGAGCTGGAGGATGGCGTTTAGGCGTTTTTGTCTTTCCAGAAAATTTAAGATATATTTTAAATGCCATGGCCATAATTGCCAGTGAAACATACACTTCCACTAGTGCTCCAATACAATATGCTGCTGTAGAAGCTTATAAAATGGATGATGAATTAAAAATATATCTTCATAATACTAGGAGAATTTTAGAAACCATTGGCTTATATGTTTATCACAATTTGCTGAAATTAGGCGTTACGATGCCAAAACCTGAAGGTGGTTTTTACTTATTCCCAAATTTCAGCAAATGGAACGCTGCCTTACATAAAAAAGGCATTCTTACCAGCAGAGACTTTTGCAATGCACTCATCAAAGAAACTGGTGTAGCATTATTACCAGGAGAAGATTTTGGGCATCCAAAAAATAGGTTTACAGCAAGGCTTTCTTTCGTAGATTTTGATGGTACTTTATTGTTAAAAATATTAGAGGAAAAACCTTCAACAATTTTAGACGACACATTTATTGAAGAATATTGCCCTAAAATTGTGAAAGCAACTAAAAAGATAAGTGAATGGGTAAAATCTATATAACATATTGTTTAGCATGCTTCCTTACATTTTGTTTGTTTTCTTGTAATAATGAATCCAATCAATACTCGCTAGGTGTCGTTTCAACAGCAACTCCTGAAGCAAGTAAAGTAGGAGAACAAATCCTTTTAAAAGGTGGAAATGCAATTGATGCTGCAATTGCAATTTCTTTTGCTCTTGGTGTTACAGAGCCTGCAATGTCAGGCTTAGGAGGTGGTACGCAAGTTTTACTGTCCATAAATAATCAGCCGCCAATTTCAATAAATGGGACTACTTATTCGCCTGCAAACACTCCAGCACATATAAAAGACACATTAACCTATCATCGTAGAAGTACAATTCCATCAACAGTAAAGGTTCTCGATTATTTATGGAAGACATATGGAAGCGGTAAAATATCATGGGAGCAATTAATTGAGCCTTCAATAGCATTAGCCAAAAATGGCTTTAAAGTTGGGGAATTTAGAGCTAAAGTTTATCAGTATTATGAAACTAAATTAGTTGAAAGCCCATTTAATACATCCTATTTTCTTAAAAACAATAGTCAGATTCCAGAGGAAGGTGACATTATAAATCAACCTCAATTAGCAGTAACTTTAAAAAGGTTAGCCAAATATGGCGCTGATGATTTTTACAATGGTGAAATCGCTAAAAAAATAGCAGATGACATGAACAACAATGGTGGATGGATTACACTTGAAGATTTAAATAATTTTCCTGAACCAAAAGAATTACAACCTCTCTCCATAAATTACAACAACATGATTGTGTATTCTCAACCTCCACCTTGTGGAGGCTGGACGACTCTTTTGGCTCTTAATTTAATGGAGGAAGCCTCAAAAGATAATGTATTAACAGATTTAGAAATTATTAATTCACTCTATCTCGCGCATACTGACAGACAAGAAAATCCGATTACAGATTTAATAAATTATGACAGCGTAGCACAAGTTAAACTATCAAAATCGTATACTAAGAATTTAAACTATGAGTTTTCTCAATTACCATCTAATACAAATGATAATAACTCTGGTGAAACAACACATTTTTCTGTGGTTGATGCGTCTGGAAATGCAATTGCAGTGACGTCAAGTATTAATGCGTATTTCGGATCATTAGCAGCTTCAAAAGAATTAGGTTTTCTTTATAATACTTACATGGATGATTTCATTTTTGAAAACCTTAATCATCCTTTTGCAATCAAGCCACACGCAATGGCATATTCATCAATGTCACCAACTATAGTGCAAGAAAATGGTGAAAATATTTTAGTGATTGGCAGTCCTGGAAGTAGCAGAATTATTTCTTCGGTTTCCCAAATTACAGCCTTATGGCTATTAAATAAAAATATAGAACCATTAATAAAGCGACCTCGAATACATGTATCAAAAAATAATATATATTTCGAAAACAAGACAGATTCCTTAAAAATATACAGCTTCATTAAAGCCAATGGATATACTATTAAAATCCCGTCAGAAAAGCTTATGATTCAGCAAAACATGAATGCCTATTATGGCGGAATACACGCAATAGCTAAAGAAAATAATACTTGGATCGGTGTCGCCGACCCTAGAAGAGATGGCCTAAAGATTGACGTTAAAAAACAATAATTTTTTAAAATATATTGGTATGGCATACTATACATAATTGGTATGCTCTAATTATTGCAAAAACGACTTAAATTTATAATAAGCTTTATCTTTTGACGAAAAAAAAATCATATCATTTATCAATTATAACTGTAATATTCAGTGCTCTCTTATTAGCAAACTGTTCATCTGCGAAAAAGGTGGCTTTTGAATCGCCTGTAGATACTACTGCAAAAAAAATTACAACTCAATTAAAAAAAACTTATTCAATTAATGAGCTTGGTGTATATGCAAGTAATGAGTTTGATGGAGCTAGATTAAATGGATTTAAAAAATTAAATGACAGTACTGCTTTAGTCATAATTAACCCTGAAAACACACCAATTAATAACAGTCCTTATTTTGCGTTTAAAACTTGGTCTTCTTCTCCAAAGGATTTTTACTTTACGTTCCAATATCCAAAAGGGTTTAAGCATCGATATGCACCAAAACTAATGGTTGACAACCATTGGGATTCTATTGATTCAACTCTAGTTTCAAAAAATGATAGTATCGTAACTATTAAATTAAGTTTAACCTCGTCACCAACAATTGTTTCTGGTCAAGAAATTCAATCTTCATCGGATGTTAAGAATTGGTATACACATTTAATTTCTGGCAAAGAGAGTTTTATACACATAAAAAGTGCTGGAAAATCTACATTAGGAAGAGACTTACCAGTCTTAGACATTTATAAGGGAGCCACTAAAGGAAAGCCTATCATAGTCTTATTAACACGTCAACATCCTCCTGAAGTAACCGGTTTTTATGCTTTTCAAGAATTTTTAAAAACAATTATTGATTCTACAGACTTATCTCAAAATTTCTTAAATAAATATCGCGTTTTAGCTTTTCCAATTCTCAACCCAGATGGTGTAGATTTAGGTCATTGGAGACATAATGCTGGAGGTGTTGACACCAATAGAGACTGGTCCAGATATAATCAACCTGAAATAAAACAGGTCGTAAAATTTATTACTAAAACAAGTAAGAAAAATAAAAGTCAAATAGTATTAGGCCTAGATTTTCATTCCACTTGGAATGATGTGTTTTACACAAACAAGTTAAGAGAAGGCACAACCCTCCCAAATTTTATTGAAAATTGGTTTGCAAGTTTAGAACGCAATATCCCAAATTATAAAGTTAATGAAGTAGCCTCTAATAGTACAAGACCTGTTTCAAAAGGATGGTTTTTATATGGTCATAATGCAGTTGGCATTACTTATGAAATTGGAGACGCTACTCCAAAAGAAGATATTATACAAATAGGCAAAGTATCTGCCGAGCAGATGATGAAAATTTTATCAAATAATTAATAATTAATCTAAAAACGCATGAACAAAAAATTATTTTTTCCTGTACTCATATTAATGTTTTCTAGCGCATTTATGTATGCGCAAAGAACCGTATCTGGTACAGTAGGCGATAGTAATGGTGTGCCAATACCTGGCGCAAACATTCTAATTAAAGGGACGACAAATGGTGCCTCGACGAATTTTGACGGAAATTATAGTATTGATGTCCAATCAGACAATGACATACTTGTAGTAAGTTATGTAGGCTTTAAAACTCAAGAAATTAAGGTTAACGAAAAATTAACTATTAATGTAATATTGGCTGAAGACATTGAAAGTCTGGATGAAATCGTAATTAACGCTTTAGGTTTTAGAGAAAAAAGAGACAAAATAGCCTCTACATACTCAAAAATTGATGCAGACAAATTAGTTCAACCAGTTGAAAACAAGATTATTGATGGTATGGCAGGTAAGGCAGCAGGTGTAAACATTGGTGCTACATCTGGTGATCCTGGAGCTGGTTCTAATATTCAAATTAGAGGAACGAGCTCATTGGGTGGTTCTAGTCAACCACTTATTGTTGTTGATGGTGTACCTTTAAATAATGATAACATTTCTGGCTCTGGTGATAATGATGCTTCAGCAGGAGTTTCTCAACAATCAAGGCTTAATGATTTAAATCCTGATGATATTGAATCCTTTCAAATATTTAAAGGAGCATCAGCAGGAGCTCTTTATGGTTCAAGAGCATTAAACGGTGTAATTGTAATCACCACTAAAAAAGGAAAAAAAGGAAGTATGGCCGTTACTTATTCATCTGGTATATCATGGGATGAAATTTCATACAAACACCCTTTACAAAATAGATTCGGGCAAGGAACAAATGGTAATTATAGTCCAACTTCTGCTTTCTCATGGGGAGACGAAATATCTACTAGACCAGGAGGATTAGACACTGTTGATACTTCTGGACAGTTTTTTGAATCTTTAGTTTCAGATAATATTATATATCCTATTGATGACAAAAACTCAACAAGTCTATTTGCAGATAGTAACTTTGATAAAGTTTTCCAAACTGGTGTTACCTATGACAACAGATTTACATTAAGTAGTGGTACTGATAAAGGAACCTTTTACTTAAGTGCTGGACACGTAACTCAAGATGGTGTTATCAAAGAAAGTTTTTACAAAAAAACCAACTTTTCAATTTCTACTGTTCAAAATTTTACAGATAAATTAACTGGTACTTTTAAAGCTAACTACATTCATACAGGATCCAATAGAACTCAACAAGGATCAAACACTGCTGGACTATATTTAGGATTGCTAAGAACTTCACCAGATTTTGATATTACAGATTACAAAGGTAATTATCATAGTAGCTCAGGTGCAATTACACCTTTAAGACAGCGTGGCTATAGACGTTATTTAGGTAATAGCGATAATGTTATTTATAACAATCCATTATGGACCATAAATGAGCAAGAAAGTACGGCCAATGTAAATAGGTTTTTAGGATCTGGAGAATTGAAATATTCATGGAATAACAATATAAATACGGTTCTTAGAGCAGGATTTGATACTTATGCTGATACAAGAGTATATTTCTTTCCATGGTACACGGCAGGTGTTGCTAGACGATATGGATTATTAAATGATGAAACGATTAACAATGAAGAATATAGTGCCGATTTATTAACCACTCTTCAATATGCACTTACTGATAATTTAAACTCTACTTTCGTGCTAGGATTTGGTATTAACGACAGACGAAGCAAAAGAATTTTTTCTGAGGCTGATAACTTTATTGCTAATTTTAGAGGCCCTCTTGATGCAGTTGAAATTTCAGCAAAAGAAAATATCTCATCTGAAACAACACTTACATCTAGAAGAAATTTTAGACTTTATGGTACAGCCAATTTTGATTATGCAGACCAATTGATTTTACAAATTGGAGGTGCCTATGAAAAACACTCTGTGTTACCTAAAGCAAATAACGGATTTTTCTATCCCAGTGCAGAATTGGGCTGGAGCTTTAGTAATGCGCTAGAAAACAAAGGCAAACTTAGTTTTGGTAAATTACGTTTAGCGTATGGTCAAGTAGCAAATGTACCTTTAGCTCACCGTGAACAAACAGTTTTTGAAGTAGGGTCTTTTTCTACATTCTCTGATGGTATTGCTTTAGAAGATTTTGGTGGTGGTTATCAATTCAATGAAACTTTGGGTAACCCAAATTTAAAACCTGAAATCAAAACTGAATATGAAGTTGGTGTGGACCTAAGATTTTTTAGTAGCAGACTTGGACTATCTACCACATATTACACCAATAAAACTGAGGATGTACTTTTAACTATAGCAATTCCTCCATCACTTGGTTTTGACAATGTCTATGGAAATGGCGCAACTATTGAAAACAAAGGTTTTGAGCTAGAGTTAAGATATGATTATCTTAAAAATGATGACTGGAGAGGATCTGTAGCAGTTAACTTTAGTACCAATAAAAATGAAGTTACCAAATTGACTGGTGGTGGTGTTATTGACTTTACACCTGGAAGCTCTATTAATTCAGTAGCAATGGAAGGTGAGCCTTTAGGAGTATTGGTAACCCAAGGTGCTTTAAGAGATGATAGCGGAAATATGATTTTGGATCCTAACGGATTTCCACAAGTAGATACAAGTGGTAATGTCATTGTTGGAGATCCTAATCCAGATTGGAGAGGTGGTATTCAATTTGATTTATCTTATAAAAATCTTTCACTTTCAGCCCTATTTGACACAAGTCAAGGCAATGATTTTGCAGAAAGAACCCGTTTTATTACCTCACACTTTGGAACTCATGCTGATGTTGGGAATACTATCACGCTTTCTGAAGATTTGGTGAATTTTGATGGAGACGTAATTCCTTCTGGAACGGTAGTAAGAGGAAATATTGACAACTTTGGTGGTGGTAATGTTTTACTAGATGAAAGTTATTACACAACTTTATGGGGGTTTGGTGATGGTAAATTAAATGAATTTGCTGTGCATGACGGAAGTTGGACAAGACTACGAGAGCTTTCATTATCATACGTACTAAAATCAGATCAATTGAAAAATACACTTGGGCTAGATTCAATTGAAATTACTGCTTCTGGACGAAACTTATTTATATGGACAGACGTCGTTGGTATAGACCCAGACGTAAATCAATATGGTGTAGGAAGAGGTAAAGGGTTAGATTATTTCTCTAATCCTGGGTCAAAAACTTATGCATTTGGTGTTAAATTTAACTTTTAAAAAAAATAATAATATGAAAACTATAAATAGAGTATTATTGGCATTTATGTTTTTCACAATAGTTTTATCCTGTGAAGATTACTTAGATGTTAATGAAAATCCAAATCAGTTGGTTGAAGTTCCTGCTGGTGATTTGTTATTAAAAGGCACCTTATTAGCAAATGCTCAAGTGCAACAAGGGCATTTGTCTAGAATAAGCATGTACTATACTGGAGGTTTAATCGGACTTCAATTAGTGCAACAAACTATATATAACTATGATTATACTCCTGGTGATACAAATGGAACTTGGGGACATATCTACAATGGTATTTTAGTTCAAAACAAAGAGATTAGAAGATTATCTCCAGATGTTGGATTATTACTTGGTATT
>CALGIH010000293.1 GCA_937916035.1 uncultured Lacinutrix sp. | reverse complement strand
GGTGAGTGGAAATCTATATCTACTCTAGAATATATAGAACAAGCGAATGCTATAAGTCGTGGTTTGTTAAAATTAGGTGTACAACCAAATGATAAAATTGCAGTCATTTCTTCAACCAACAGAACCGAATGGAATATTGTTGATATCGGAATCTTACAAATAGGAGCGCAAAATGTGCCCATTTATCCAACCATCTGCAAAGAAGATTATGACTATATTTTAAATCACTCAGAAGCTATCTATTGTTTTGCTTCAGATAATGAAATCATTGAAAAATTAAATGCTATAAAAGGAAACACGAAACTAAAACAGGTATTTACATTCAATGATATTGTTGGAGAAAAAAGTTGGAAAGACGTTTTAGAACTTGGTAAAGATGATAGTAATCAAGATGTTGTTGAAGACAGAAAAAACAATGTAACTCCAAACGATTTAGCAACATTAATCTATACCTCCGGAACTACTGGAAAGCCTAAAGGTGTAATGCTTTCGCATAATAATTTAGTATCAAATGTATTAGATAGCGAAAAGCGAGTCCCTTTTGATTATGGTAAGTCTAAAGCCTTAAGTTTTTTGCCAATTTGCCATGTCTTTGAACGAATGATCCTTTACTTATATCAATATTGTGGCGTCGAGATTTACTTTGCCGAATCTATTGAACAAATGAGTGATAATCTTAAAGAGATTAAACCAAATGTAATGACAGCTGTTCCAAGACTCTATGAAAAAGTCTATGATAAGATTATAGCAAAAGGATCTGAACTTTCTGGAATAAAAAAAGCACTCTTCTTTTGGGCTGTAGATATTGGACTAAAATATGAACCTTATGGTGCAAATGGTTGGCTTTATGAAAAGAAGCTAGCAATAGCAAGAAAACTTATTTTCAGTAAATGGAAAGAAGGACTGGGTGGTAATTTAGATTTAATGGTTTCTGGCAGCGCAGCTTTACAACCAAGATTAACAAGAATTTTTGCAGCAGCAGAAATGCCGATAATGGAAGGTTATGGATTAACAGAAACGTCGCCAGTAACTACAGTTAACGACCGACGAAATGGAGGTTTTAGGGTTGGGACTGTAGGTAGAGTTATTGATAGTGTAGAAGTTAAAATAGCTGAGGATGGAGAAATCCTTGTAAAAGGACCAAACGTAATGCAAGGTTATTTTAAAGACCCTGAAAAAACTGCCGAAGTAATGTCTGGAGACTATTTTCATACAGGAGATATTGGTGAGATTGATGCCGATGGTTTCTTAAAAATTACAGACCGCAAAAAAGACATGTTTAAAACCTCTGGCGGAAAATATGTAGTACCATCATTATTAGAAAATCAGTTAAAACAATCTCGTTTTATTGAACAAATAATGGTTATTGGTGAAGGCGAAAAAATGCCAGCAGCCTTAATTCAACCGAACTTTGAATTTATAAATGATTGGATAGAACGCAAGAAGAAAAACATTGAAAAATCAATGGAAGCCATTTGTTCTTCCGAAATTATTCAACAGAGAATACAAAAAGAAATTGATGAAGCCAACAAAAAATTCGGCAATTGGGAACAAATAAAAAAGTTTGAACTCACTCCAGAAATTTGGTCAATAGACGCTGGTCACCTCACTCCTACTATGAAAATGAAACGAAAGATCATTAAAGATAAGTATGTGGCTCTCATAGAAAATATATATCGTCCTAAATAATATTTCTAAATACACTAATTTGTAATTCTACTAAATAAATTTTTACTAAAATACTATGCGCGCATAGTATTTTTTTATATATTTGAGTTTCCTTATTCTCTAGCATGAAAGACAAAACAATAGATTATTTATTGAGGACTACCTGGTTAGCAGTTCAAAAAATGTATAATGAAGAAGCTGCTAAGTTTGAAAGCACAATGGCTACAGGGTTTACACTTTTAAGCATAGACCCAGAATGTGGCACACCTTCTACTGCACTTGGCCCAAAAATGGGAATGGAACCAACAAGCCTCTCTCGTATCTTAAAAACGATGGAT
>CALGIH010000292.1 GCA_937916035.1 uncultured Lacinutrix sp. | reverse complement strand
AAATCCTAATATAAATTAGTGTTTATTATTAAAAAAAAACAAAAAAGTCTAATTTACGGTGTCTTTTTTCTTCTTTCTGTTTTTAAGCAAATCATTCAATAAGCCTTTTACCTTTTCTGTGCCAATCGTTTTTAGGCTGTCTGTTTTAACGCTTGTGCTGTCTTTTTTTGTTTGAGTTTCTACTTTAGTACTGTCTGTAGGCTTTTTGTTTTTATTTAAAACATGGTTGAGCAAACCTGTTATTCTGTCTTTCCCTGTATTTAAAAGCTTTTGTTTTTCAATTTCAATCAATTGCTTTGTTAAGTTCGTAATGCCATTAGTTAAATCTGTTGAAACTTTAGGACTAGCATATGATCCAGAAATGTTTGCAGTTACTGGAATGGTAATTTTATTAACGTCATTATCATTAATTTCACCAATCAAACGGTTCACTTCACTGCCTAAGTATTTTGCTGGTACGTTAAAAACGGCTGTATAGTTTAATGATTTATCAAAACCATGAGAACCTACAATCTCAATAGCAATGTCTTTATAAGTAATTGAAAATGGTTTAACGTTTACCAATCCGTTTTCTATAACTAATTTAGTTTTTAAATCATTTAGGTTTAGTTTATCAAAATCGATAAAATTCATAGCATTTTTTAATTCTCCAAGTATCTTTAACTTGTCTGTGCTAATTGAATTTACTAAAATTTGAGCAAATGTGTCACCAGAAATAGTGGCTATATTTGGTGTAAATGATTCTGTTAAACGTCCTTTTAAATTAATGGTTGAATTTAGTTTTCCTTGCAAAGCAGAAGCTATAGGAGCAATGGTTTGAAAGAGTTGCAGATCGTTAAAGGATTTTGCAATATCAAAACCATCAACGCCTAAATTAATATTAAATGTTGGCGTTGTTTCTTTTGTTGAAATATTCCCTGTAAGTGCCAGAATACCTTCAAATAAACTTGAAGTTATTCCTTGAAGAATCACTTGCTGATCTTTTATTAATAAGGATCCATTTACGTTTTTTAAATTTAGGTTGTCATAAATCACTGTATTTACATCAGCAGTAATGCTGCAATCTAAAAAATCTGGAATTTTAAGAGATTCTTTGTTAGAAGTTGTTTTGTTTTCTTGAGCAGTTTCATTTTCTGCAACCATAAAATCACTTACAGCAAACACATCAGACTTTACATTAAAATCGCCCTGAAGCTTGTTCTTATTCATTAAAAAACCAATGAGATTTTTTATAATTCCAGTGGCATTTATATCGCTTTTTCCAGTTTTTGCATTAAAACTATTTAAGGTAATAGTGCCAGGGTTAAAGGTTAAATTTGCCTTTGAAATATGAATAGGGTTTACAATATTTTCAGATGAAAAAATAAAATCGGTAAGACTAACAGAGCCATCATTTTTAATACGATTGTACGCATTAGTTTCGATAGCATTCATGTCAAAAGACGTATTCAACTTCCCGTTTAGAATGCCACTTATTTCTTTATCAAGTTCTATAGGATATGCTTTGCTAATATTTGCAAGGTTCAAAGTTCCATCAAGATTTGCATCAACTTTTGTGTTGCGTCCTACGTTTTTTAAAATGGCGGACGATTTAAATACATCTTGATCTATTTTGAAATTTAAAGTGCTTAAATCAATATAGGTGTCATCTGGATTCCCATTATCATTTTTAACTGATGCATTGATGTTTATATTTTCAACGCGTTTTGGAAGATCTGGAAATTTAAACCATGCGTTATTGGACACCATTTTTATATCTACTGTTGGAATGGTTTTATCAGACATCAAACCTTTAATAATACCATCAATACTAAAGTCACCTGAAGTTTCTACACCTTCTAAATTTTTAGAATAACGCTCAGGCATGACAGCTAGAAAATCTTTAAAAGATGATTCTGGGTTTTTGAAAGTTATGTCTATTAATTGTCCTTCTTCTTTTAATTGTACAAATCCGTTAAACTCTAATGGCAACTGATTGATAAAACCTTTGTTTTCTTTAAAGGTATAGATATCGTTTTTTAGATCTAAATCAATTAAGGCATCTAGCGTTATGTGATTATTTTCAAGATATGATGTGCTATCAATACGAATACTTACATAAGCTTCAGAATCGGTTTCTAATTCAGAAATTACATCTGTAAATCTTCCATTTCCTGAATGGTTTAATTGGGAGACATAAACAGTTGTATTTGAGCTTTCGTCAATATACGTAAGTGCGCTATTTGTTATTTTATAATCGTCAATATTAAATTTAAAACCACTGCTATCAGAGGGAATGGAAGCTACAGGTGTATTGAAAATACCCCAATTAGAAGCGCCTGTTTTATTTTCTTTTAAAGTCATTAATGCTTCATCTATAGCGATATTAGTAATGACAATTGCTTCATCGTTTTGATTTTTAAAAAGCTCCATAATTGGCATTCTCAAATCAACTGATTTGGCTGTTGCAAATATTTCCTTTTTAAAAGGATCGTTGTTTGTGATCTTGAGATTTTTTATAGTTACGCTGGCATTTGGGAAGCATCTAATTAGACTAAGACTAACATCGTCAAATTCTACTGTCGCATTCATATTTTTATCTGCATAAGCTTGTGCAATCGCATCTATTTTAGATTCTAATACAAATGGAATTGCCGATAAAATGACCACAAAAATTAATATAGTAATTCCTATAATCTTAAATACCTTCTTCATAAATGTTGGTTTCCGTATATATGTACGTTTAAAATGTATAAATAAGTCTTAATGAAATATTAAAGTAAATCGATTTCTTCATTAACTTTTAACTTAAATCGTTTTCTAAATAAATAAACGCACAAATATAGGAAAGGCGTGTCAAGCGCAGCTATAATTACCTTAAATAAAAAACCAGCAACAAGCAGCCCTTTAAATTTATTCCATTCAATAATTTCAAAGTAACATAAAAGAAGTAAAATCGTCAATGTATCTACAAGTTGTGATAAAAATGTAGAAAAGTTATTTCGAAGCCATAAGTGTTTGCCTTTAGTTAAACGTTTCCAAAAATGATAGATGCGTATATCAATAAATTGTGCTAAAAGATAAGCCATCATACTTGCGAAAACTGCAATAATGGTATTGCCAAACACAGTATGAAACATATCATCTTTTACATAAGACCAAGATGTAGCAGGAACTGTATCTGCAACTAAAATTATTAAAAGTGAGAAGATAGATGCGAAAATTCCAAATACAACAACATCATTTGCGCGTTTTTTACCATAAATTTCACTTATTAAATCAGTGATTAAAAAGGTGATAGGATACGGTAAAATACCAACTGAAATTTCAAATAGATTAGCACCGAAAATTTCGCCCGAAGCTTCTGAGCCAAAAGGATGCCAATAGAAAAATTTTTGAAAAATTAAGTTAGAAACCACTAAAGACGTAATAAATAAGGCTCCTAAAAGCATATATATTCGCTGGGCCAAAAGCTTATCTTTTATCGTCATTAAATTTGTGGATAAATAGGTTTGGTAAATATAACCTATTAATTTTTGTTTTAGTTATTTTGCAAACTCGTATGAATCAACTTAAAAACATCTACATTTCTATTGGCAGCAATAAAGGCGACAAGTTTAAAAACTTGCAAAACGCTGTTGATTTAATTCATTATAAGATTGGATGTATATTAAGTATTTCCAAAGTATATAAATCTCCAGCCATGGGTTTTGAAGGAGACGAATTTTTGAATGCTTGCATTATTGTAGAGAGTACTTTAAATTCAAAAGGGGTAATGCAATTGCTGCTTAACATTGAGAAAAATTTAGGCAGAACACGAAGTGCGAAGAAGAGTTACGAGTCTCGAACCATTGACTTGGATGTTATTTTTTATGCCGATGAAGTGATAAGTACAAAAACATTGACGACTCCGCATCCTGAAATGCATAAACGCAAGTTTGTGCTTTTGCCTCTAAATGATATTGCACCTCAAATGGTACATCCAAAAAAGGAAAAAGAGGTAGCCGAATTGCTAGAACAATGCAAAGATGAAAGCACATTAGAATCTATTAATATTTGGTTGAAAAATCCGAGTAAATCCTATGATTTCTCTCTGTGCAATTATATAGCTATTGAAGGGAATATAGGAGCTGGAAAAACAAGTTTAGCAAGTGCATTATCACGTGAATTTAATGCAAAACTTATTTTAGAACGCTTTGCAGATAATCCCTTTTTGCCGAAATTCTATAAAGAACCACAGCGCTACGCCTTTACTTTGGAAATGTCATTTCTTGCCGATAGATACCAACAAATTAGTGACGATTTATCACAGTTAGATTTATTTAAAGATTTTATTGTGAGCGATTATGATGTGTTTAAATCACTTATTTTTTCTAAAATCACCTTGCCTGAAGATGAGTTTAGATTGTATAGAAAACTTTTCTATCAAGTCTATAAAGACATAGCCAAACCAGATTTGTATGTGTATTTATATCAGAATACTCAGCGATTGCAGAAAAACATCAAAAAACGAGGGCGCAATTACGAGCAAGATATTGAAGACGATTATTTAGATAAAATTAATTCGGGTTACATTGAATTCTTAAAAAACCACCCAGAATTTAACGTGAAAATAATTGATATTTCTGATAGAGATTTTGTAAAAAAGCGTGAGGATTATCTTTGGATTTTAGATCAGATTTGTAAGGTGTGAGTTTTTATAAACGACTTACAATCCAAACGCATCTTTCACTTTATCAACATAATCCAATTTCTCCCAAGTAAATAATTCAACATCTAAAGTAATTGGTTTGCCATTTGGTTGTTCAAAAGTTTTAGAGACAATTTCATTTTTCCTTCCCATGTGTCCATAAGCAGCTGTTTCGCTATATATTGGGTTGCGCAATTTTAAACGTGTTTCAATAGCAGCTGGTCGCATATCAAAAATGGTTGAGACTTTGGCTGCAATTTCTCCATCTGTCATGTTAAAAGCACAGGTTCCATACGTATCTACAAAAATTCCCATTGGCTCAACGACACCAATTGCGTAGCTTACTTGAACTAACACTTCGTCACAAATCCCTGCAGCAACTAAGTTTTTTGCAATATGTCTAGTAGCATAAGCAGCACTTCTATCTACCTTGCTTGGATCTTTCCCAGAGAAAGCACCTCCACCATGAGCACCTTTTCCTCCATAAGTATCTACAATAATTTTTCGTCCTGTTAATCCAGTATCTCCATGAGGCCCTCCAATAACGAATTTCCCTGTTGGGTTAATATGGTATTTGATATTATCCGTAAACAATGCTTGGATATCACTTGGTAGTTTTGCAACAACTCTTGGTATTAAAATACCAACAATGTCTTTTCTGATTTTAGCAAGCATTGTTTCATCTTCGTCAAAATCATCATGCTGTGTTGATATCACAATAGCATCAATTCGTTGAGGTACATTATCATCACTATATTCAATTGTTATTTGGCTCTTAGAATCTGGACGCAAATAAGTGATGTCTTTGTTTTCACGACGTAATTCTGCAAGTTCTATTAATATTTTATGAGATAAATCTAATGCCAAAGGCATATAGTTTTCGGTTTCGCTGGTTGCGTAACCAAACATCATTCCTTGATCTCCAGCACCTTGTTCTTCTTTATTAGCTCTGTCAACACCTCTATTTATGTCGTCAGATTGCTCATGAATTGCAGAGAACACACCACAAGAATTACCATCAAACATATACTCGCTTTTGGTATAACCAATTTTATTGATGGTTTCTCTTGCAATTTTTTGGACATCTAGATAAGTGTTCGACTTTACTTCACCAGCCAATACAACTTGTCCAGTGGTTACTAAAGTTTCACATGCAACCTTAGAACTAGGGTCAAATGCTAAAAAATTATCAATAAGAGCATCACTAATTTGATCTGCTACTTTATCAGGATGTCCTTCAGAAACACTTTCCGAAGTAAATAGATAAGACATAATTTGTTGTTTAATTATTAAAAATTATGATTGCTTGGTCGCTAAAGAAGTATCTTTCGTTACTGCTTTAGCATTTTTGTTTCTGCTGAAATTTTTTCAGCATCAGAGGTTGCAATCAGATCAAAATTTTCCTCGTATAATTCGTTGCAAATGTAGATAATATCAATTGACTAAAAAACCAATTCGACATAAATCGACATTAAACCGAAAAATAATCTACCAAAGGAAATTTAAACAATAAAAAGAAGAATATTTTTCTGTAATCAAATAATTTACTAATCTTTGAATCAACAAATGAAAACACAAATTATAAATATCATTTCTATTATTAGCGTCGTGATTATTTCACAACGTTAAGGAAGGATATAAAAAATTTAAACTATAATTTAAAAAGCCTTCCTTGATTCGGAAGGCTTTTTTATTGCAATATTTTAAAGCACTGGACATCATAGAATAAACAACATAAGTAATTGACAAACAATTATATAACTAATACAATACATAACTGAATTTAGACCAATTCGCTTCTGTCAATATATATTAAGTAAGCAAACCTATAATTTCGATCTTTCTAAGCTTCGCTTAGCATGGCAACGTAAAAAATGAAAGAATTAAATAAGTATAGTAAAGCAGTAACACAAGATCCTACGCAACCAGCTGCGCAAGCAATGTTGCATGCTATAGGATTAACGAAAGAAGATTTTAAAAAACCACTAGTTGGTATTGCAAGTACTGGATATGAAGGTAATCCATGTAATATGCACCTAAACGATTTGGCAAAATTAGTTAAGCAAGGAACCTTAAATAAAG
>CALGIH010000291.1 GCA_937916035.1 uncultured Lacinutrix sp. | reverse complement strand
CCTCCGCCTTTCTTGATAACATTTCAGTAAGTTTTTGAACTTTGTGAGTACAAATATTCAGAAAGAAAACATTAATAACCAAATATTTTTCGGTTTATTTTAATTTAATTGATTTTTAGCATTAAATTTTTCCCTTATAATAGAATCAACCGTTTTATTTTCTATTTTACTTTCAAGCCACGAAATAATATCTAAATATAAAAACGCACGCCTTTCGTAAGGGTGATCTTCATAGGTTTTTAATTTTTCGTGAAGTTTGATAAATTCTGTGCGTATTTCATGCGGATAAATATCTCCTAATGCTCTTAAGAATTTAATCATCTCTTTTTGCACTTCGTACAAATCTTCCATGCGTATTAAAAACTTATATGTGCTTCTAATTAAAGCGTCCAAATTATAATATATTCCGGCTTCATAGTGCGCTACTAAATTTAACACCCTTGAAAAACAAAGTAAATCTTCTCGCATGGAAAGCGATTTATTACTGATGATTTTATCTAAAAATTCAATACACTTTTTATTCTCACCAATACCAAAATATAAGCTTGCAATTTTATAATAAAACACCATTATGTGATGCTCATCAATTCTGCTTTTGTGTTTTTTTATACCTACTAAAACTTCATTAACCAAAGGCAATCCTTCATAAAAACTGCCTTCCATGAAGTGCAGATTGAATTTATTCGAATACACATATAGAAAAGTTAAACTTTGAACATTATCATTTTTTGGAAACCATTTTTCTTGAGTTATAGTTTCTAATTCTTTTAGTGCTTCCTTAAATTTATTGTGCTGTCTGACAAAAAACAAGGCCTCTAAAAGGTATTGATTCCCTCTTAAAAAAAACACTGGGTTTAGCTTCATCAATTCAGGATTCACATAAAATAGATCCACCCATTTTCTTGAATATCTATAGCAGGCTAAAAAATCTTGAATTAAAAAACTATACCATAAATACGATTGGTATAACCACAGTTTTTCTCTAAAGCCAAGGTCTCTAAAATTATATTTTGGCAATCTGGCATTAAAATATTCTGTAACCTTTACATACTCATCATCATTCTTTACATAACCTGTTTTAAGAAACAAACTATAAAGCTGCAACGATAAATTGGACAACTTACTGGCTAAAATATTATGAGCGTTTAACTCCTTAGCTTGAATGGCTAATTCATCTGCTCGATTACTAATACTTCTAGTGATATATTGAGATTCAATGATTTTTTCGAGCTCCAAAATTTCATAGGCAACATTTTTTTCTTCGTAATTAATTGCCAAATTTTTTGCTTTATCAAGAATTTTAAGACTTTGCTTATAAAGCCCTTTATGGTATAGAATAGTTGCAAAATCAAGCTGTTCTCGAATTTGCACTCTAATATTTTGATGTAGTGGATTTAGTCTTAAACTAATTAAAACCTGCTTATAAAGATGTGCTTTTAAATTTGAAAGTTGTTGTTTCTTAACGATACCTTTTTTAAGAATAACTTGTTCATCATACTCAGCCATTTTATCTAAAACATTAAACAATAATAAAAATTTCGAGTCTTCATTCACACCCAAACGACCAACATAAAGCTTAAACTGTCGCTTCTCTGATTTTGACAGGGATTTTACAAGTACAAATAAATTATCTTTTGGCTCCTTAGTCATAGTGTAAAAAATGAATATATATTGCTGTTTTTCAGTGTCTTAAATTATAATTACAATACGTTAACGTCGTATTAATTTTATGATGAATTCTCTTTTGAATAATACAAAATATAAATTCGTATAACAATACGAAAATATATTAGAACAAATGTCAAATTCTCAAGTACAAATTTTTGATACAACCCTCAGGGATGGCGAGCAAGTTCCTGGTTGCAAATTAAATACTGAACAAAAACTTATCATTGCAGAACAGTTAGATGCATTAGGAGTTGATGTGATTGAGGCTGGGTTTCCAGTATCAAGTCCTGGAGATTTCAAATCGGTTGAAGAAATTTCCAAACTAGTAAAAAACGCAACGGTTTGCGGACTCACACGCTCTGTTGAAAATGATATAAGAGTTGCAGCTGAAGCTATTAAATACGCAAAGAAACCAAGAATTCATACAGGAATTGGTACTTCTGATTCTCATATCATACACAAATTTAAAAGCAATCAAGAAGACATCCTTCAACGTGCTTTTGCTGCAGTAAAATATGCGAAATCTTTTGTAGAAGATGTTGAATTTTATGCTGAAGATGCTGGGCGAACTGACAATAATTATTTGGCAAGAGTTTGTGAAGCTGCTATTAAAGCTGGCGCAACAGTATTGAACATCCCAGACACTACAGGTTATTGTTTACCAAGTGAATATGGCGCAAAAATGAAATACTTACGAGAAAACGTTAAAGGAATAGAAAAGG
Source organism: uncultured Lacinutrix sp. (assembly GCA_937916035.1). GTDB lineage: Bacteria > Bacteroidota > Bacteroidia > Flavobacteriales > Flavobacteriaceae > CAJQLB01. The sequence continues at coordinate 3,886 of CALGIH010000291.1, read as the reverse complement.
TCATCTTGTCTTGTCATTGCCACAACGATTTAGGTTTAGCAACAGCTAACTCAATTGAAGGTGTAATTAATGGTGCGCGTCAAATAGAATGTACGATTAATGGCATCGGAGAACGTGCTGGAAATACGGCCTTAGAAGAAGTTGTGATGATTTTAAAACAACACCCTTATTTAAATCTTGATACTAATGTCAAAACCGAAATGCTATACGGTATTAGTCAATTGGTTTCTGATAGTATGGGAATATACACACAGCCTAATAAGGCAATCGTTGGTGCAAACGCCTTTGCCCATAGCTCAGGAATTCATCAAGATGGAGTGATAAAAAATCGCGAGACATATGAGATTATCGATCCAAAAGCAGTTGGCGTTACCGAATCTGCAATTGTGTTAACCGCAAGAAGTGGTCGTGCAGCTTTGGCCTATAGAGCTAAAAATGTTGGCTATGAATTAACAAAATTACAACTGGATGATGTGTATGCAAATTTCTTAACCTTTGCAGACAGAAAGAAAGAAATTAATGATAATGACATTCATCAAATCATTGAAACTAGTAGAGTTTACAGAGAAATTATTTCAGCATAACTAAAAACAGATTTCCGATTTCACGGAAAATAAATATGGGAAAAACGTTATTTGATAAAGTTTGGGATGCACATGTGGTCGATTCGATCCAAAATGGTCCGCAAATTTTATATATAGATAAACACTTAATACACGAAGTCACAAGTCCGCAGGCTTTTAATGAATTAGAAGATCGCAACATTCCTGTTTTCAGACCAGATCAAATTGTAGCAACTGCTGATCATAACACACCAACCTTAAATCAGGATTTACCTATTAAGGATGAGTTATCTAGAAAGCAGTTAGAGCAACTTTCAAAAAACTGTGCCAAAAACGGAATTACACTTTACGAACTTGGTCACAAATACAATGGCATTGTACACGTGATGGCTCCAGAATTAGGCATTACACAACCTGGAATGACTATGGTTTGTGGCGATAGTCACACCTCAACACATGGCGCTTTTGGTACTATTGCGTTTGGCATAGGAACAAGTCAGGTTGCACAAGTATTTGCAAGTCAATGTTTATTATTAACAAAACCAAAAAGCTTAAGAGTTACGGTTAATGGCAGCTTAAAGAATGGTGTCTTATCAAAAGATGTCATTCTTTATATTATCTCAAAACTAGGTACAAACTCTGGAACAGGTTATTTCTGTGAATATGCTGGAGATGTATTTGAAAACATGAGTATGGAAGGCAGAATGACTGTTTGCAATATGAGTATCGAAATGGGAGCTCGTGGTGGCATGATTGCTCCAGATCAAACTACTTTCGACTATGTAAAAGACAGAGAGTTTGCACCTCAAGGTGGCGCTTTTGATAAGAAAGTAGCCTATTGGGAAACCTTACCATCTGATGATGATGCAAAATTTGATAAAGAATATTATTTTGATGCAGAAGACATAGAACCAATGCTAACTTATGGAACTAATCCTGGAATGGGAATTAAAATTTCTGAAACCATTCCAATGGATGACAATGCTTCGTTCAAGAAGTCATTGGAATATATGAATTTTGAAGCTGGAGAATCGCTCATTAATAAGCCTATCAACTTTGTCTTCATTGGAAGCTGCACCAACTCAAGAATTGAAGATTTTAGAGTGGCTGCAAATTTCATTAAAGGAAAACAAAAAGCTAATAATGTAACTGCTTGGTTAGTTCCTGGAAGCAAACAAGTAGAAGCACAAATTATTAAAGAAGGCCTAAAAGATATTTTTGAAAACGCAGGATTTGAGTTACGTCAACCTGGCTGTTCGGCATGTTTAGCAATGAACGATGACAAAATTCCGCCAGGAGAATACTGCGTATCTACATCAAATAGAAATTTTGAAGGGAGGCAAGGACAAGGCTCCAGAACTATTTTAGCAAGTCCGTTAGTTGCTGCTGCAACAGCAGTTGCTGGTAAAATTGTAGATGTAACAAAAGAAATTGAAACCTTAGAATTGGCATAATATGGAAAAATTCACCACACTTACATCGAGAGCTATTCCATTAGCCATTGAAAATGTTGACACAGATCAAATTATTCCAGCGCGCTTTCTAAAAGCTACAGATAAAATAGGATTTGGAGACAATGTATTTCGTGATTGGCGCTATAACAAACACGGAGAACCAAATGCGAATTTCAGTTTAAACAACTCAAAATATTCAGGAAGTATTTTAGTTGCTGGAGATAATTTTGGCTGTGGTTCTAGTAGAGAACATGCCGCTTGGGCTTTGGTAGGTTTTGGTTTTAAGGTTATCGTTTCTAGCTTTTTTGCTGATATTTTTAAAGGCAATGCGCTCAATAATGGTTTACTTCCTGTACAAGTTTCAGAAACATTTTTAAAGACTTTACTAGAGACTATTGAAAACAAACCGGAAACACAAATTGAAGTCAATTTAGAATCACAGACGATTTCTATTTCAAATTTGAACACATCAGAATCGTTTGATATTGATCCTTATAAAAAAACATGCATGATAAATGGTTATGATGATATTGACTATTTATTAAGCAAAAAAGAACAAATTGAAGCTTTTGAAGCTGAAAAAACATATTAATATAAATAGATGAAATTAAATATTGCCGTTTTACCAGGAGATGGTATTGGACCAGAAGTGACAGATCAAGCCATTAAAGCTTTGAAAGCTATTGCTATGGAATTTGACCACACCTTCACATTTACATATGCTTCTGTTGGTGCAATTGCCATAGATCAAACTGGGAATCCGTTACCTGATGACACTTTAAAGGTATGCGAATCAACTGATGCTATTTTATTTGGAGCTATTGGTGATCCAAAATATGACAACGACCCTTCAGCTAAAGTAAGGCCAGAACAAGGATTATTACAGTTGCGTAAATCGCTTGGTTTATTTGCAAACATACGACCTGTAAAAGCTTATGATGCTTTAATTGATAAATCACCTTTAAAGAAACACATTATTAAAGGAACAGATATCAGCATCTATCGTGAATTAACTGGAGGTATTTATTTTGGAGAAAAGTACTTAAGTGAAGATGGACACACAGCTTCAGATTTGTGTGTGTATTCTGCTTATGAAATTGCCAGAATTGCACATTTAGCATTTAAAGCTGCACAAACAAGAAAACATAAGGTAACCTTAGTTGATAAAGCAAACGTATTGGAAAGCTCTCGCTTATGGCGAAAAGTAACTAAAGAAATAGCCACCTATTATCCAGATGTAGAGTTAGACTTTTTATTTGTTGATAATGCTGCAATGCAAATTATTTTAAACCCAAAACAGTTTGATGTTATACTTACTGAGAATATGTTTGGTGATATTATTAGTGATGAAGCAAGTGTTATTGGAGGCTCTATTGGTTTATTGGCTTCTGCTTCTGTTGGTGATAAATATGCGATGTTTGAGCCTATTCATGGTTCGTATCCACAAGCTAAAGGGAAAGGTATTGCCAACCCAATAGCATCTATTTTATCTGCAGCTATGCTGTTAGAACATTTTGAATTATATGCGGAAGCATCGTTGATACGGAAAGCGGTTGACAAGTCATTAAGATTGCACATTACAACACCAGATATTAACACAAAATATGATAATGTTACTACAAGTAAAGTAGGTGATTTTATTGAAGACTATATCTCAAACCCGAAAGACACAAATCTTAACTTTAAGAATATACATTTAGGACAATCCACTATTATTTAGTTATTTAGGTTGGTTATAACTATGATATTGGGTTTTAGGAAAAGCGCATTTAATTATTCGCTTTTTTTGTTTATGATTTCGTTGTGGAAAAACTTACAGAATTTGTGTTACTTCAACAAAAATGGAACTATAACATTAGTTTTTTAAGC